>PLMX01000232.1 GCA_003142635.1 Syntrophaceae bacterium
TGCTGGGGGAGGATCACTTTATCGATGATTTTGCTGAAATCGGTATGGAGCAGGGTCACGCTGGCAATTTTTGTAGGATCTCCTCTATACAGTATTTTAGCGAGAAATTTAGATCGCAATGATTCGTCTACTTTTTCCGGCGTCAGGTCTTTGTCCATTTTATCGAGGCCTGAGATTATGAAGTTATTAACGATTGATGCCGGCGTATCAATTATATCAAGAAATCTATTTGGTTTTACCTTGATGAAGCTCTTGATGAATGCCGCGCGGTACAGTATGCCCGCTACATCCACGACAATGACACGTTCCAGATTTTCCGGATATGTACCCGCATAATAAAGTGAAATTGCTCCGCCAAGTGAGTGTCCTATGACAATTACTGGTCCATTCGTGTACTTCTTAACGATCCAGTTGACGAAGGCAGAGAAGTTTGCGGGCGAGTAGAGTTGGTTCCCCTCACTCGAACGGGCTAATCCGGGGAGGTCGAAGGCAATTACGTGAAATTGTTTTTCAAGTTCCGGTATAAGTTGCATCCATATTCTGGCGCCTTCATCCCCAATTCCGTGTATGAGCACGACGTTTTTAGTATGTTGTTTGCCAGATTCGTAAAAATAGATTTTCGAGCCAAATATGGGTTCATGTATGAATTGCTCTACACTACTCGTATTCCCGCTCGCAACTGTTATGAATAAGATTGAACAGGCAATCAATATTATCATTAGAGTCTTCATAATAATCTAAACCCGTATTTTCTGATAAGTATAAAGATAAAGTAAGAAATTTGTCAAGGGAAGGAAACTTTCCGATTGAAGACGTTTGATATTTTCTTGATCTAGATTAAGAAGAGGCCTGTGATCCCATGCCGCATAATACTGCAAGCGATCACGAAGATGACCATAAAAACATAGGTATCAAAGTTAAAAAGCGGAGGTATCGTGAGAGGGGAAGAGTGGTCATGGCATTTGGCTGTCGGGGAGAAAGGCTACTGCCCATGTACCGGGTCCCATGTGTGCGCCTGAAGTCAGAGACAGGGGATGTACAATAATCTGTGCTCCCGGATAGCGTCTGGTCACCTCACTTCTGACTTTTTCCACCCAGGGGAGGTTGTCCGAATATTCCAACATGATGAGGGCCTTGTCCTGCGGCCGTAGGGATCGTCCCAGGGCTTCCAAGGCAAAGCGCAACTGATCTTTCCGGTTACGCACAACGCCGACCCTGCGGGCGCCTTCAGCCATAGGGCTCACAATATGTTTCATGCGCAGCATATCGCCGAAGAAAGCCCCTGTTGTCGAAAGTCGACCTCCGGCAGCCACATATTCAAGGCAGTCAAGAAAAATATATTCCTCTGCGCCAGATACGGCCTGTCTTGAGAACTCTATGACTTTTTCGGAATCGTTGGCCTTGAAGGCATAATCGGCAACAGCCAGGGCGATGACACCGAGACGTCCCGATGCAGTTCCGGTGTCTATGACCTTGAGGTGGTCTTCCGGATCATGCTGCCGCTTCCAATCCATGACCACGCGGTAGTTCCCGGTGAAGGCGGAACCGACGCATAAATACAGTACACTCTTGTGACGACTCATAATGCTTGCGTAGGTTTGGTATCGCTCAAAGACGGAGGACTGGGCGGTAGATACCCGTGTTCCGGATCGCATGGCACAGTAGAGTTCCTCCGGGCTGAAATAGGTCTCAGGCAGAGATCGTTCCCCGATGATGATGTAGCTGTCCAGCAGACTCATTCTCAAGGTCTTCGCCTCCTGCCTCGTTAGTGAACCGGCTGCGTCGGTCATAATATGGATGATGGGTTCTCTGACTGAATCGGCGAATGCAGACGTTTGTTGATATAGATCATCCTCAGCCCACTCGATTACCCGGCCAAGATGGATAAGTTTCCGGCGGGCGTCCTCCCGGTCATGTGTATGAAAGTGGACTTTCAGATAGGCATCCTTCTGGGTTACGATAACGGATTCACAAAGAGAGGCAATCACCTGTGCAGCATCTCCCACATCCGCCCCGCTGTGGAGAACTGTGTCCACGCAATAACCAGCCTCCGGTTCCTCGCTGTAGGAAGGCGAGACTTGAATTCCATCCCGAAACGTTTCTGTCACGTCACGGAGGGGTATCCGGCATCCCGTGAGGACATGGAAGAATCCCTCAAAGTACAGGAACATGCCCAGAGCACCTGCATCCACAACCCCGGCTCTTTGCAGCTTGGGCTGCTGGCTAATAGTATCGAGGACAGCGGCTTCCAAGTGCATCAGGATGGCTGCGATTTCATTGTTATTGAATGAAGCATCTCCATCGGAAAGAGCAGCCGCGAGGGCATCGAAGAAGCTCAGCATCGTCCCCGGGCGGGGATCGTGCACAGCCTGCCAAGCGGCGTCGCGCCCCAGCCGGACTGCATTGCACATGTCTTTTCTTGATCTTGTATGAATGAAATATTGGAAGAACCCGCAGGCGATATTCCCCGAATTCCCACGTGCCGAGAGAAGGAGATCACGGGAGAGGGACTGCACATCCCGGTCAGGCCGGCGGAGCGGCGCTAAACTTATGACAAGGTTCCGTCCCGTGTCCCCATCGGCAATTGGAAAGACATTGATCTTGTCAAGAATATCCGCCCATGCCGAGAGGCGCTCGACGCCGGTGACAAGGGCCTGCCGGAAATCCTTCATCATGGCTCGAAACCAAAAGTCTGTTTCATCTCACGCCGCTTAGGGGTTATCATGTTTTCCTTGGAAGAGGTCTGATTCGGCGATAGCGGTGGCAAGGCGTTCAATGTCAGCATCCATCTCCCGGTCTTCCAGAAGAGTTGCTGAAAGTGACCGAATTTGTCCGACAAGGGTAACGAGCATCGGACGGGCATCGAGGTTCCCCCGGATCTCGCAGCCCTGACCGGCAGCGAGGAGATGGATGGCCAGGACGCGTTCCGTCAAGGTGCAGATCCGTTCCGCATCACGGGCTGCGATGGTCCCCATACTGACTTTGTCTTGGTTATGAGATTCCGTGGAGCGAGAGAAGGAAGCGGCAGGCATGGTCAACTTCAAGGCCTCTGCCGCCAGTGCCGACGTGGAAATGGACATGGCTTTGAAACCGTGGTGAAACACGGAGTCTTCCCCCGTAATCCGGACCAGGTCCGCCGGGAGACGGTGGTTGAGAAGCGGGTTTAATAGAAGGGCCATTTGCCGGTCAGACAGATCCGCTACGGATGCCAGGGCGGCCTTCAAGGAATCCATTGCGAAGGCCATGTGCCCGCCATAAAAATTACCACTCATGAGCGGATGACCTGTCTCCGGATCGAAGATGGGATTATCATTGGCGCTATTAGCCTCTGTTTCGACCCAGTTGCGAATCCATGTCAGGGCATCATAGAGAACACCCACGATCTGCGGTGTGCACCGGAGGGAATAAGGATCCTGCAAGGCTCCCCGGGCCTGGGATTCAAGATCGCCATTATCTGTATCCACCTGGAGCAGCTCTGTCAGCCGCCGAGCCACATGGATCTGCCCCGGGAAGGGCTTGGCCTTGCCGATAGTGGGATGGAAGTGGAGGAATTTTCCCTTCAGGGCATGCACGGTGAGAGCCGTGGCGCAGACTGAAGCATCAAGGATATGTTCCGCTCTCTCAACTGCGAGAGCGGCTATCCCGGTCATGATGGATGTGCCATTCATCATGGAGATGGCCTCTTTGGGTGCAAAGGCATAAGGAGTAAGTCCGGATACTCTCAATGCCTCAGCGGCGGGCATGCGCTCGCCCCGGTAAAAAACCTCCCGCTCTCCTGTCAGTGCCGCTGCTATGTAGGACATCGGAGTGAGGTCCCCGGAAGCTCCCACGGAACCTTCGCAGGGAACAACCGGTGTAATGTCGTGTTTTAGAAAAGATGCCAGTCTCTCCAGAAGTCCAAAGGACACACCGGAATACCCCATGGCGAGACAGAGGAGACGACAGACCATCGCCGCCCGTGTGGTGGGAATGCTGAGAGGTTCGCCGGTGCCGCAACCATGAAACCGGATGAGATTAACCCCCAGGTTCTTCCGCACCTGGTCCCGCTTCAAACGATTTCCGGCGGACTTGCCAAACCCCGTAGAAACACCGTAGACGGGAATACCGTCATGGATGGCGGTATGGAGCATAGCCTCGCTCCGGTGGACCCGCTCTTGAAAGGAGTGAGTCTGGCTGAGCTTGACAGAAGAATTTCCCCGGGCGACGGCGACAATCTGAGGGAGTGTAACCGGTCCTTCACCAATAATTACTTCTTCTGTCGTACGTCGTTTCATGACTGATCTCCGGTGCTCCCTTTCATTTTCCCGAACCGGCTATCCATCAGTTCACGCCGCCGGCCCCGGAAGGTCCCATCGGCCTTCTCCTTTTCCATCACCTTCTGCAAGAGCTTAAACATCTTATAGCTCTGAGGTTCACTCTTATAAAATGAATCCCAGGCGTATGTGTAAAGATCCTGGAGCTTCTCCGGCGTCATATTCTTTGGCCGGAACACTACCTTGTCCGCTGTGTAATCATTCCAGTCGTAAGAGATGATACGCCCCACCTGGTGCAGGTCATCAAAAGCCTGAGTATGGGGAAACGGTGTGAGGACGGTAAACTCTGCGAGGTCCAGATTGATCTTCATGAGAAAATCAATGAGCCGCCGGATGTAGTCCTCGGTATGGTTATCAAGTCCCAATAAGATCGTTCCCTCCACGGCAATGCCATGGTCGTGGTAGCGCCGGATGCGGTCCCGGATATAGTCGGACGTATCGAAAATGGCTTGATAGACGTACCAGGCCCCTGCTTGGGCAGCCAGATCTAGAATCTCATCATCATCCTCGATAGGATGGCAGCACCATTTTTTCTTCAGGGGAATCATTGCGGTAAACAACTCTCGTTCCCATTCCTTGTCCTGGGCGAGGGAATTGTCCACGATGAACAAGCGGTTGTTATCTATTGCCTCCAGTTCCTCAGTAACCCGATCGATGGGGCGGGGACGGAACTTCTTCCCTCCCAGAAAGGCCACGCAGCAGGGATAGCAGTCGAAACGGCATCCCCGCGATGCATGAACAAGATCCACCATCTGTACACCCCTGTAATAGTAATATTTGCTTTTTAGTATGCTTCGCCTGGCAATCCCGATAGATTCAGCGGGTGGGAAATCGTTCATGTAATCATATCGCTTATGGAGTCGGCCGTCTCTGAAATCACGAAATACCCCATCCATTCTCCCTTCCGCTTCGCCGAGAAAGACTGCATCAGCATGTTGCATCGTTTCTTCAGAATGAAGCATTGTCGCGATGCCGCCGAATATGACTTTGATGCCCTTCTGCCGGTACCTGTCGGCTATTTCCCAGCCACGTTTTACCTGACACGTAAGCATCATTGATATACCGACGAAATCAGGGGAATCGTCGAAGCTGATGGATTCAACATTTTCATCTACAAAATCTACTTCAACATCATCGGGCAATGTTGCAGCGAAGACGACGGGACCGTGGGGTGGAAGGTGGAATTCCGTCTGCCTTTCCAATTTTTTCCATCTCGGATAGATAAGTTTGAACTTCAAGTTTGTAAACCGTTTCTTAAATTAATTACTCCGCTCTTTGAAAATCTACACCCAATGCCATTTTTTTACAACGGTGCACCTTGTTCCTCTATCATCTCACCGCGTATCCTATTCATCATCTTCCAAGGCATTATCGGGGTGCAGCCGCAGCTCCTCGGAGGAAACAGGTTCTGCATTGATCAAATTCAAGCGTAGAGTGTATTCCCGAAATCCGAAGGCGTTCAGTTCCACCATGCCGGGAATCCTGTCCTGAAGGGAAAAGGTCATGACCTTCCGCAGGAGTTCATTACTGTCGCTATATCTTCTTATCTCCCATGTGTTATCCTTATGAACGATCACATCGATAACCCGATTCTGTTTCACATAATATCGGCAGACTGTTGATCCGTCCTCAAATACACCTATATCCGAGAGTCGTCCATCGGGGTTAAGAAAAATGAGACGGACGTCATCCATCATGTATCCTGCAAAATGTTCTGCATTAAATGGCGGCACCGCTCGATTCACGCGCACTCCTTTCTCATCAATGGCGTCAAATAGAACGAATCCCTCAATAGTCATGATCACACTTTGGATGGTTTTAGTTGCCGGATCAAAGACAGTGACGCCCACAACCGTTCCAGTCCTGCCGTTGGGGAAGACTACCTCGATGGCATGAATGAACCGATAGGGAATATCGAGGAACGGCAGGTGACATCGCCGCATTGTGTCCTGCGCCATCGGCGTATCCACAGGTTTAATAACGGGGAGCCGGCTGCATGAAATGATGAAAAACGCTGTCATCATTATGAGAAAACAGCGTTTATACAGGGCGAAAGGATTCATTCCACTTCCCTGAATATCGTTTCAGAAATATCTCCATTAATCTGCACATCCGTAAATTCAAAGAGGGTGTAGTTACCTTTGTTTTCTATTATTTTAACGGAGCTTATAATACCGCGTCTGTCCGGCGAGAGCGTTATTACTATACGCGATATCATGGCCGAAAGCCCTTTTTCCTTTGGCGTAAGAATGATCTTTGGTACTTTTCCCCCTTTCAAAGTCGCCGAAAAATGTTCATTCCCGGTGAATTGGCCCCTGCTCCACTTGCTGATCTCTTGAAGTACGATTTGCATTGACTCAAGGGAACCACCCGAATCCTCAACAAAACCTTTTCTTCCCAAGGTATATTTCTTTATATCACCCTTGCTCATAAGCAGAACGCTCTTCACGGGAGATGTATATTCCCATCTGACCGAATCCGGCGCGCGAAAATAAAAGCGTCCCTTTGAAATAAAGGCTTTTGCGAGGATGTGCATGTGTTTTTCCTGAGAGAAGTGAGCGCTTACCGATTTAATATTTGATGATTCTCTTTGAATATCCTCCCAGCTATCCGCCCATCCAAGCATAACGGCGCAGCAAAAAAGTATACCGGCGAGGAGGATACCTCTTTTTGCAATCTCTTGTGTCGTCACGAATCTCATTAAAACATGCCGCCATTGACGGAAATCACCTGACCCGTTATGTAAGAGGCGTCATCGGAACACAGGAAACGCACGACCTTCGCGACTTCTTCCGGCTTTCCAATTCTTGCCATGGGAATGATTTCCTTAATTTTATCTATCGGCGCACCCTGGATCATTTCTGTATCGATCAAACCGGGAGCAACAACATTGACCCGGATACCCAACCTTGCCACTTCGGATGCCAGGGAACGGCTGGCGGCGATCAATCCTGATTTTGCGGCAGCGTAATTTGCCTGCCCCCTGCTCCCGATAAGGGCTGCCACAGATGAGATAGATACCACGGACCCTCTATGGTTTCGAACCATTCTCTTTATGATCGGTTTCGTCACATTATAAAAGCCTTTCAGGGTCGTTTGAATCACCCTATCCCAATCTTCCTCTGACATCATAATAAAGAGGCCATCAGCGGTGACGCCGGCATTGTTAACCAGAACTCGAATGTCTTTATATTGCAAGATGATTTCATCCATATGCCTCGTCGCTTCTTTCGAGTCGGCCACATCAAATCGGACTTTTTCTCCACTGCCACCCCTAGATCGGATAATTTCCACGGTTTCATCGGCTGCCACATCGTTCGATTTGTAAGTGATGATGACTCTATATCCTGCTTCAGACAATTCAATTGCGATGGCACGGCCAATGCCTCGACTGCCCCCCGTCACGATGGCAACATGCTCTTCGTTCATGCCGATTACTCCTTGGACGTGTCATGAAACCGAAATGAATATCTCTTGAGTATTATCTCAACCGGCGGCTGAACGGAAGACCTGTATCAGAATCCTGCCCAGAATGTCCTCTCCCGACGTGACTTTTCCTTCCAGAACATTGTAATTTTCGGCGGAGTACAAATTAGTCACGGCAGTTATCAGCGGCGCGAAAAGTGGAATCCGATACAGAAAAAAATCGGCGCTCTTAATACCAACAATCCATCCTGTGCCGCCACCGCCCTTGTCATATCCCTTTTTCCAGCTTATATGGACCCCTGCGGTCTGAGCTACGAGTTCGATGAGGATTATGGGATCTACAGAAGAACCATTAAAGAGGGGCCATTGGTCAGAGACGAGCGATGACGTTACGGCTGTATCGGCGTTTATATCCAGAACATTGTCGATCAGCTTCATCCTGCCCCGGTGTGGGATCAGCTTCTCAATATCCAGGTGAAGATTATTCAAAGCTCTCAGGTTTTTTCCAGATGTTCAAACTAATCAAAGTATGATAATGGTCAATCCTATAGTGGGAGAATGCTAAAGAAGTCAAGGGGAATTATTGATGACAAAGCATCCCATCATCACAAAAAACAACACCGCACCTGAGTTGTATCGGGATATCTTCTCCCGTCAGTTTGATCCGACAAGGGAATTTATCCTGGAGCGCTGCACCTATAAAGAGGTGTATCGCCTTGCAGCAGGGATTCGGCAGCTTCAATCGCAGAGGGAAGAGAGCCGCACCTTGATCTGCCTTTGCACAGATAATAAAGCGCTTATTGCTGCTGCCGTCATTGCTTCACTTGCTGAAGGCCCCCATATCGTTCTTCCCTATGCCTTCTCGCGGCAGGCCGTCAAAGAAGTCTTTGAGATACTGTCTCCCTCATTAATACTTACGGACCAACCGGTTGATTGCCCCCCCGGAGCTGAAGTCATAACCCCCCCGATGCTGCGCTGTGACCACACTATCCCGGATATTTTCCATGATCCTGATGAACCTTTTCTCTCGCTGTTTACCGGCGGATCAACGGGGAAACCTAAAGTGTGGCCGAAGACACCCAGGAATATACTTGCGGAGGCACGGTACCTCGCCGCTAAATTCAGTATAACTGCCGACGATCTCTTTTTGTCAACAGCGCCGCCTCAGCATATTTATGGTCTTCTCTTTTCTGTAATGATTCCCTTCATCAGCTCATCGCGTGTCCTTGATGGCATATATTCTTTTCCGAGAGAGATTCTCCGGGCCATGCAGGATCATAGGGCATCCATACTTGTCAGCGTCCCTCTGCATTACAGGGTTTTAAAGGTGGATGATTTACAGCGCCATAATCTCAAGATGGCTTTTTCATCAGCGGGAGCGTTGGATAAAGAGGATGCCGCATATTTTTATAGTAAAACGGGTCTGGACATTATTGAGATTTACGGATCAACGGAAACGGGGGGGGTTGCGTCAAGATCCCGTTCAACGGACGGCGAATCCTGGCGATCCCTTGATCCTGTTGTATGGAAAATACAACAGGGGAGATTGCATGTGAGCTCGTCATTTATCTCTCCGACGTTGCCTCGCAACGCGGCGGGATTCTTTGCCACAGCCGACCTTGCCGATTATGAAGGCGATGAACGCTTCATCCTCCGGGGCAGGGCGGACAATATCGTGAAGATAGGAGGCAAGAGGGTAGATCTATCCGCTGTGCAGGCTAAACTTAAACAGATACCGGGGGTCCGTGATGCCTTGGTTCTATCTATACCCACCGGGAAGGGTACTCAAGATAAACTGGCTGCCCTCGTGGCGACTGATCTCGATGAGCTTCAATTGAGACGGGATATCGCCTTGGTCAGTGAATCTTATGCTGTTCCCAAGCGCATTGTCATTGTCGAAGAAATCCCCGTGACATCTTCAGGCAAATCTGACAGGACAGTTATCGAACGGATCCTCCTGTCGGGAAGACAAAATGCTGATTCCTCGGAAAGCCGGCAATAATTTTCCTGCGGTCGGTCAGTGGTTATTATTGCGCTCTCCACCTTGCGTTCCTATTGATTGATGAATGTTATAAACTACGGCTGTGAAGTCAGGGTAAAATGGGACGGAGATCATGTGCTGTGGACTCCTCTTCAAGTTTTTGTGACATTTCTTGACCTGGACTAATCGTTCACAGAGCATAAAATCGAGCTGTGCGATCATGCAAGTGAAACCCTGGAACCCTG
>PLMX01000030.1 GCA_003142635.1 Syntrophaceae bacterium
GTGAGGTGCGCAGCTACTCGACCGTGGGGGTGAAATTCCCCCGCGCCACCCGACTACTTATTGACTAATCCAGGAAAAGCGTTTGGCCTCAATGAATTACCCCGCTGCAAGCTACGTGGTATCTGAAGGTTTGAGTCCTTCACGAACAAAGCAAGCTTCGGGGATTTGCAGCCTTAAGAGATTAAAAGTAAGTCCACCCGGCACTTAGGTACGATCGAACTACTCGTGTCTCTTGAAATCGATCTTTAGAAGAAAGGTTAATCCGACTTCTTTTTTCCAAGAACCAGATATGTCTTGTTGCCGAATGTATAGTGTGGTCCCAACAACTGGACATCAGTGATTCCATTATTTTTAAAGAATTCTGCATAACCTGGCGCATGGTCAATATCAAGGATAGCGAGCCTTCCACCAGATTTTAGAACTCGAATGATTTCCTGAAGTGCCTTTTCACGTTCGGCTTTGTCGTGGATATTGTGGATCGCCCAACTTGACGTGATCGTATCAAATGATCCACTTGCGAAAGGCATCTTTCTCATGTCGCCGCTATGGATCTCAATCTTACCTTCTACTCCTTCAATCACTGCATTCTCTAATGTGGCATCACGAGAATTAGACGCCTGATCCTCTTGTACCCAAAGGTCGATACCGTGAGCTTTACCTGAAGTAAGCCGCTTTGCTGCTCCGATCAGTAGAAGGCCGTGACCACATCCGACATCCAACACGACTTCATTACCAGTTAGGGCAAGTTGTTCAAAGAGCCAGTCCCTGTCCCTGAATTTAAACCACAGGCTTCCCATTGTTATTGTTACCGTGGGCATGAGGAAAAAGAAGGCTACGCAATAGATGATGGTGGTAACTATATAGCCCCACCAATTGGATGGTGAGTAGATGGATAACGCAAGGGCGATCGTCAGGCTGACGATGCCGATAGCGCCCCACTTTTTAATGGTGGCTGGTGTATCCAAGCCGTAGTTGGATTTCTCTCTCATTTAACAACATGATAACATGATTAAGGAAGATTTTCATTACTTGAATGGTTCTTGCGGAGGGCAGGAGCTTAGTGTCCCTCTCGGGGATTGATCGATCTTACGCAGTACGGGTTCAAACATGCGAAGGCTCGACAGCTTATTTTTTGTTCGCATAGAATCCGGCTGCCTTCCTGAAGTCATTATCCTTGCATTTATCCACACCATACAACATTTCAGTCGGTTATCCTGAACTCCCCAAACAAAAAAGCAGGGCTACGTATGACCCTGCGTTTTCTTAAATGGAGGCGGTGTCTGGATTTGAACCAGAGAAAAACGGTGTTGCAAACCGTTGCCTTAAACACTCGGCCACACCGCCTTACAATCCCCTCTTATCTCAGGGCTGGAGGAATAATTGATTCAATCTAACTTCCAGAGTTTATTCCAATCCCTGTAACACTCATCAAACCAACATTACAAACTCAAATGATTTTGCTGAACGGCCTCGCACAGCTTGCAAATCAAGTGAATTCAACTATTATCTCTCCGTACAGGAGATGCACGGATCAATGGAGAGCACATTAACCGGTACATCCGCCAATTGGCAACCGGGCAACATGACTAACACGGAAGGCAAATTGGCAAATGTCGGTGTCCGTATTTTCAAACGTTCCAGGTTGCGGGTACCGTTCCCCTTCGCATAATAGAAGAGTTCGCCGCGGGGCGCCTCGGTGCGCATAATTGCTTCATTGGCCTTCGGATTTCCTTTCACCTTTACAGCTATTTCGCCTTCGGGCAACTTGCCTAACGCCACAATCTGCAGATCAATGGCCTGGAAAAGTTCCCTCGCCCTCACCAGCGCGCGGGCGTAACAGTCGCCCGCATTTTCCACTATCGGTTCGTAATTGAGTTCACCGTATGCATCGTACCCTGTCAGACGGGCGTCCTCAGCAACACCGCTCGCTCTTAACGTGGGTCCTACACATCCCAGCGATACGGCCTGTTCTTTTGTAAGAACTCCAACTCCCACGGTTCGGGCCTTAACAGTATAATCATTGATGAGTACTGTTACCAGGTCGTTGCTTTCCTTCCGAACGGTTTCAAGGACGTCGATTATGATCTTCTTCTGATCTTCACTGATATTCCGCCGTACACCGCCGACTACGTTAACCGACTGGATGACTCTGTGTCCCGTGGTCATTTCCAGAAGATCCAATACCTTTTCCCGGATACGCCAGAACTGCAGGAACATGCTTTCGAAGCCGAAGGCATCGGCAAGCAATCCCAACCAGAGAAGGTGACTGTGCGTACGAGACATCTCCGCCCAGATGGTCCGCAGGTATTTTACCCGGGGTGTTATCTCCACGGGCCACAATTTTTCCATCACCTCCACCACGGTCGCGCTGTGCTGATAACTGCATATGCCACAAATACGCTCACAGACGTAAATATTCTTGGCATATTCGTGTAATTCGCATGCCTTCTCTATACCGCGATGGCCATAACCGATGACCGGCATAACCTCAACTACCTTCTCATCTTCATACGTAAGCCGTAATTGTATGGGTTCAGGAAGCACGGGGTGCTGGGGTCCAAAGGGAACTGTTGTCCGTGTAGGCATTAACTTATCTCCCTTCAATATTCTTTTTGTTGTTAAAAGAGGTCCTATATCTTTCTAACTTCATTTCCACATCTTTCCGGCATGTCTAATAACAAGACGCTAATGCGTTTCATAGCACGCGCTCTTTACTTTCCTGTGCTCAGGGAGCGCCTCCACTCAAATATCTTCGCAGAACCAGTGTTACCACCCTTCGTATCCAGTATTGTGCTGCAAGAAGGCAGCAGAAGCGATTCCCGCACGCACTACAGAAAAATCTTCCCTCAATCTTTCCGTATCGAAATTTACAGCATAACGAAAGGCAATGGGCAATGGGCAAGAGATATCATTGGGGGGGTGAAAGTGAGGCAGGACATTTTGATAAAAACGGTGCGTTTCGTGAAAATAATTTGGAAAAATCGATATGGACATATGCGCTCTCCACACGTTTGCCCGTTTCCCGGGCTAACCTGCGAAAACTCGCACACGTCAGGCCAGGGAGGAACAGCGGAATCTATTCAGGGGAACTACCCGCGCTCCCCGAACCCTTCCTCAGATTAATAAGGTTGTCTTCTTGATTTTCTTTTCCATAATGAAATATATTTGCATCCTGATATTGATTTGCACCTTTTACCATGGTCCTTTCTTTATGTCAATAATGTGTGATGCGGCTAACAGGATGATTACAACATATTGTGATTTCATTTGTAGCGCTCTATAATGTGTATACCTTTTTGCATCCAGAACCAAACCGGGAGGATAAGGAATGACTAAAAAGATTGCTGTTTTTGTAGGAAGCCTTCGCAAAGAATCCTTTAATCGGAAGATGGCAAAAGTGCTCACAACACTTGCACCTGAGTCACTGTTGTTTGAAATCATCGAGATCGGAGGACTTCCACTCTACGACCAAGACTATGATGATGGGGGAAAGCCACCTCCAGCGTGGACCGTGTTCAGGGAGCGTGTGAAGTCGTTTGACGGTTTCCTTTTCGTGACACCTGAATACAACCGCTCAGTTCCAGGTGTGCTGAAGAACGCTCTCGACGTGGGATCGCGGCCATACGGTCAGAGCGTCTGGGGAGGAAAGCCCGGTGCGGTGATAAGCGTTTCACCTGGCGCAATAGGTGGCTTCGGTGCAAATCATCATCTTAGGCAATCGCTCGTATTCTTGGATGTTCCCACAATGCAGCAGCCAGAGGCCTACATCGGGGGTGCTGCGGAACTATTTGACGCTAATGGTAATATTACTAATGAGACAACTCGCGAGTTCCTCAAAAGATTCATGGACGCGTTTACGGGATGGGTTGCGAAAAACTCATCTAAGAACCTTTGAAATTGTTGTTTCATGTAGTCACTCACAGTGCAATATTGGTAGGTGCATGAGAGATTCGCTTTACCCGAATTTAATCAAGATCAACCTTACCGAAAGCAAATACACAGTCGCAGGTCGTTTCGTCAGGGCAGATCGTTGAATGCGAGATGAAATATGCTACCCCTATACAGCTTATTCCCCGCACAGACAGCCTGCGGCTGCCTTCCTGAAAGCCACAATCCGACATCTTGGAAAAAGATTCAAGAATATAATCGGTAATGATTGTTTTTTGCTATATCGATTGCAGCATCAGAGCTATTTATCGTTGCATTATCATGGGGGATGAATTATAAGAAAATAAGAAGTGAATAAATTGGGGTGCCGATAAGGCTGAGAAAATACCCTTCGAACCTGATCTGGATAATGCCAGCGTAGGGAACGTTAAGTTGTCTGTTTTGTCCGCTGGGGACATATCGAAGGGTATGTCCCCTTTTTTGTCGTGCGCCCGGCAGGGCGCACTCACTTGGAGGTGGAAGTCCTCTACGGACCCTGATGACGGGAACCGTTAGCTGAACCGCAAGGGCTGCCGCCGCGAGGCGGGGTCTGAAGGAAGCGGAAGGCAAAACCCTGGCCTGAGGAACACGAAGTGCATATGAGGCAACCACGTCTGGGCGAGAAGGCGATAAGATTCAAAGCCCGATAGTCATCCGGAAGGCGTGGGGGTAGATGCGACAGGTATATGGGGTGAAGGTGTGTGCGTAATACCCGGGGAGATCTGTCGGCTTGCCATTAAGTGCTACCGTTATCGCGAGATAAGGGGAGGAGCGGGCAGAAGTCAGCTGAGGGCACAGTAGCTTTGCTGCAGTAGAGCGAAGGCCCGAACGTGTAGGAGAGGAAGGGTGCTGGAGCCTTGATGGACGGGGGAGATGCAGAAAGGAAGGTTGAGAAGCCTGAGGACTCCCGGATGGTAACGGGCGGAACCCGTGAGAGCAAGGAGAGGGCGCGTCAAACGTCTACAGCGGCAAAGGAGAACACCCGACCGGAAGAGACGATGCTGATGGAGAAGGTACTGCATCGTGAGAACCTGAGAAGGGCCTTAAGGCGAGTTATCACCAATAAGGGGGCGCCGGGTATAGACGGGATGACCGTAGAAGCCCTGACCCCTTACCTTAAGGAGAGTTGGCCGCGGATACGGGAAGAGCTGACCAGTGGGAGATACGTTCCACAGCCAGTCAGGCGGGTAGAGATACCGAAGCCGGATGGGAAAGGGACACGGACACTGGGCATACCCACAGTTCTGGATCGGTTCATACAACAGGCGATCTTGCAGGCATTATTCCCCCTATTCGATCCCTACTTTAGCGACAGCAGTTATGGATTTCGCCCCAGGCGGGGCAGCCATGACGCTGTAAAGGCAGCCCGCGAGCATGTTGAAGCGGGTTATCGCTTTGTTGTGGATATTGATCTGGGAAAGTTCTTGGATACCTCATCACACTGCACTCCTTCTCATGAGAGGTTGTCGAAAAGGCTCTCTTGAGGACCTAAGGCATTGATATACAATCCATTTCGTTTCCCGGAGCGAACATGGACCGCAGGAAGATCGCCGTGCTTTACTCTCTGCAACACTGTCTGACGTGAGACGCGAAGGAGCCTCATGGCGTCAACCATCGGTACATAGCCTTCCGGGGCTGCTTCGACAAAGCGCTCACGGATCTCCTTGCTGATGCGAATGCGCCACGGCGCACCGGGAGTGATCTGTTCCCCGGCGATGAACCCGTCGGCAAGCCAACGATGCATGGTAGAGGTGGCGATGCCAAGAGTCTGTGCCGCTCTGGCGACTGTCACCAACTCGCCTTCCTCAGGGCGCGCGCTTGGCTCGAATCGAGGGATCTTCCAGTACCTTCGCAGATTGCCCACCTTACCCTGCGTGAACCGATCTCCGAGAGCCGTCTGTCTGCCTTGACGGTTGAGAATACCGGCGATGATCGCATCAGGGTAATGGACCGCGAGGCGGCGCACAAGGTCGATGGTGCCCTCATCGGTGCGTATGGGAGGGGTGAACCGGCCCTTCAGGCCGACATCGAGCTTTAAGATTGCTCCTCCCTTCCATCGCAGAGTTACCTGGGCCGTGGACTCGGCCACGGCAATGTTCACTTCTTCGAGAAGGGCATGGAGCAGTTCTTTCCGGTCCCGGTCGGTGGTGGTGGCGGCTTTCCATACCCTCTTGAGATCAGAGCCCAAAGCGTTGATCCGTATTCGCTCTCCGTCCGTTAACGGGCCGGGACGCTGACCTATCCGCCGTGCGAGTTCGGCTTCGGCTAAGGCAAGCTCACCGAGCTTTTTTTCCCATTCGGCTTCCAGCGTGCGCGCCACAAGACGGTTCTCCGGTTCCACAGACCGGTAGCGGTGTTCCGCCCGTTCGCTCTCGTAGCGGATCCTTTCGACCTTAAGGCGCCATTGGCCATATGCGGCTTCATGATCCGCTTCGATATTCTTCCCGGCGATCAGTGCGGCTTCGATACCGGCAGGAGTGATGGCGTCGAGAAAGGCCTGTGACACCGCTTCGTCGATCCGTACCCCTCCAACCCGGAGACAGTGGAGTCCCCTGCCGTTGACAATATTGTTGGCGGCGCAGTAGTATCCCGGAGTGGAGTGTCTGCCCTGGTAGTAGACTCTTAAGTGACGGCCGCACCGACCGCAGGTGGCGATGCCCTGGAGGAGTGCCGACCCTTCCCTTATCGCGCCTGCGGCCTGATGGGGAGTGGGGCGGGTATTTTTAGCTATCCGGTTCTGGTTCATCTCATAGGTTTCCCAGCCGATAAAGCCCTTATGGTGGTCACGGATCAGGACAGCCCATTTTGACCGAGGTACGTGACGGACTCGTTTTCGTACATGTCCGGCCTGATCCACATAGCGCTCTTGGTGTATTTTACCATAAGTATACGCGCCTGCATAGACTGGATTGGTCAGAACGTGGTGAATGCCCGTGTAGGTGGGGGTGACCCATTGAATCTCAGCGGAATAATTTGATGAGGGAAATGAGAGATTCTGGGATCGGAACCAGAGCCACACCTGCCGGACAGAGCCTACTTCTGAGAACTTCTCGAAGATGCAACGGATGGCGTGAGTGACTGCCTCATCGGGGTGAAAGAGAACCTCGCCGTCTTCTTCCCCCCAGACAAACCCGACGGGAAGTCCTCTTCGCAGTTCCCCCCTTGCCGCCTTATTGCGGATGCCCCCTTCGAGTCTGGCGCGGATTACATGGAGTTCGGCTTCTGCCATGGTTCCCTTCAATCCGAGCAGCAGACGGTCATTGAAGAGTCCTGGATGATAAAGCCCGTCTTCATCTCCGATGAGGGTGTCGGTGACGCCGCACAGGTCCAGCAGGCGGTACCAGTCGGTATTGTTACGTGCCACCCGTGAGACTTCGATGGAGAGGATAAGCCCGACGTGGCCCAGGGCCACTTCAGCGGTCATCATGGTGAAGCCGTGACGGTCCGATGTTCCAGAGCCGGAACGGGCAAGGTCCTCATCGATAATCTTGATCTGTGGTTGAGACCAGCCCAAACGGAGGGCCCTTTCTGTGAGCTTGTACTGCCGGTCGGTGGACTCCCTATTATACTGTACCTGGGCGGCTGTCGACTGCCGGACATAGACGTAAACGCAGCGCTCTAAATGCGTAGGCTTGATCTTATCGTTCATGGTTTTCCTCCCGGGGTTCCGGACGAACCGCCTTGCCGATCAGTCTCGACAGTATGGCGATGACCATTCTTTGGGTCTCGTAATCGAGGCCTTCCCAGATGTTCAGTTGTTCCTCTTCTGGCCAAAGGGGCAGTTGCTGTTGCACGTTTTCTCTCCTCCTTTGAAGTGATTTGCGCTGAAGCATCGAGCTTGCGGAGGAGAGAGTCAACAACTTTACGTGCATGGAGGAGGTCGGGAAGCGACCCGATCGTTGCCGAAGATCGTTGGTCGGAAAGAGAGGGGCGGAGTTCCAAATCGGTCCATGCCGCAGGGATAAGCGAGCGGCTTCCATCCGGGAGAACCAGGTTCAGGAGCAGTATCCCGTTTCGGTGCGTCCGGTCGTACACCTCCAGGGTCTGTCCTCGTAGAGGGTGGTGTTCACGAACAATCGTGACTTTCGAGGGTAACCCCTCGATGTGGGTAGTATGTCGTAGTTTCCTTTGAC
>PLMX01000141.1 GCA_003142635.1 Syntrophaceae bacterium
CCATACCACATGAGCTGATAATCGTTCAGGCGGCCGTATGCTTCCGGCGTGGATACGTCAATTGCCTGGCCTTCGCCTGTCGCGTCCCTGTAATAAAGGGCCGCCAGGATGCCCATGGCCCCGAAAGTGCCGGAAACAGACCACGCGATCCATGGCCCCGCCTTCGTCGGAACGGCGTGCGGCATATCCTTCACAGTCTTTCCTTCAGGCAGGACCTCACCTGTCGCATACTGTATGCTGGAGCGCGCCTGGGAAACATTGTCATAGTCATACTGCTTTCTCTTGCTCTCTGGGCCGAACTGGCCGAAGGTGGAGATCGATGCGAAGATGAGGCGGGGATTGATTTCTGAGAGGGCCTCGTAGCCGATTCCCCACTTTTCCATAGTCCCTGCAGGGTAGGTCTCGATGAGCACGTCCGCCTGAGCGGCAAGCGATTTAAGTATGTCTCTCCCTTCTTCCGTTTCCAGGTTCAGTGTTATATGGTACTTGTTTCGACCCTCCTGTAGATACGCGAGCCCCGTATCCTTGACCATAATCCCGTTGGGGGAGTACGTCCTGACCAGGTCTCCTCCCGGCGGTTCGATGCGAATGGTCTCTGCGCCGAGCTCTGACAGCATGGAAGAACAGAAACACCCTGCCATGCTCCGTGAACTCAAATCAATTACGACGAGGTCATCCAAGGCCTCGGGTTTTTCAAAGTTCCGTGCGGGATCATCAAGTGACTTGATATTGTCCGCCCATGCCGCCCATTTTGCTCTCTTGTAGTCTGCCATGTTTCATCACCTCCTTAATATAGCGCCGGATTGCCCGTCCCAATCAGAGGGCGGTCTGCGGCCTTGCTGGTCCTTCCATCTTCCCAGGACTCCTTGCGTATAGAGTTCGTCCAGTTGGGACTGGTTCCTGCCGAGGATCTTGGTCATGATAAAGTCATTATCAAAACCCACGGGCCTTACGGTCCAGCGGTGTTTGGGCGGTGTCTTGGACATCATTATGGGAATTTCGTGATCGACAAACTTTCCGTACATGGGGTCGTCAATCTCTTTGATGAAGCCCCGATCCCTGCGATGTGGATCTTCGAATTCGTCTTTCGAGGTGTGAAGCCGGGTAGCGGCAAAACCGTGTTTCTTTCCCAGGCTCTCGATCTGGTCGGCTGTCTTCCCTACCGCCCAGCCGGCGATGATCTTGAGTATTGCCATGGCATTTTCATCTTTGAGTCGGGTCGTGTGATCCTTGAAGTGGGCATCATCAGCCAGTTCCGGCATAGCCATGGCCGCGCAGAGACCTTTGAACTCATCCGGCGCCGGCGCGGCAAGGGCCGCAAAATTGCCGTCTTTGCAAAGGAACGTATCTGCAGGGCAGATGCACTGATCCCTGTTTCCCGATGGTTCCGCCCCCTTGCCTGTCACTTGCTGATACGGCCATATCCACCCCATGGCGCGCATGATATTCTCGCTTTGTGACATTTCTATGTACTGCCCCTTGCCGGTTCTCTTCCTGTGATGGAGGGCCGCGAGCACTGCAACCTCGCCCATCATGGCTCCGTATACGTCGCAGATCCAGATGCCCTGCTTGAGCGGGGGCCTCTTGGAAAAGCTTGACATCCATGCATAGCCGGAGAGTGCCTGTGCCGCTCCGTCATTGGACGGCCGGTCCTCCTCGGCATAGCGGCCCCACTGGCCGAATCCGTTTTTCTCAAGGTAAATAATGCCGGGGTTTACTTTCTTGATATCTTCATAACCGATGTTCCAGCGGTTCGTTACCGCGGGACGGAGGTTGAACTCGACAATATCAGCTTTGGCGCAGAGCTCTTTGAAGATATTCTGGGCCGTATCCTTGTGCAGGTCCAGGGCCATATAATATTTCGATGGGTTGATGTGCATGAACATCGGTCCCTGTTCCTTGTAAAACCATCCGAAGGGATTCAGGGAACGCGTCACATCTCCCACAGGGGGCAATTCGACCTTGATCACCTCTGCTCCCATTTCGGCCAGAAACGACGGGCCTGCCGGCCCGAAGAGCAGTGTGCACACTTCTATTACCCTTATTCCTTTCAGGGGCGTAGGTTTCTTTAGTTTGTTCTTTGCGTAGTCTTTGAAGACTCCAGGCATACAGTATTCCTCCTTTTAATCCTCAATCTGTAAGCGGTAGTTAAAAGTACGTGCCTATAAGAGATGCACAATCGTTCCTCATCTTATGTTAATCTTTTCTTCCCATCACCCCCTTTGACTCCTCTGGCCGCTCAATTGGCCGCATGCCGCCAGAATATCGCTTCCCTTGCTCGCCCGGACGATGGCCGTGTAATGGTGGTCGAGGAGAATCTGCTGGAATGCCTTCATCTCATCGAGAGACGGTGCCCTGAAACTCGAACCGGGAAATTCATTGAAAGCGATCAGGTTAAGTTTGCATCGCATTCCTCTTAGGAGACGCGCCAGTTTTTCCGCGCTGTCCGCCGACGAATTCACGTCGGCAATAAGAATGTATTCGAATGTGAGCATCCTCCGCCCCGGCATGGGGTAATTCCTGCATGCATCAAGAAGTGTTGTCAGGGGATATTTTTTGTTTATAGGCATGAGACGGCTTCTTGTGATATCGTCCGGGGCATTCAGAGAAATCGCCAGATTGACGCAGATGTCTTTGCCGAGCTGCTCGATCATGGGCGCAATCCCGCAGGTCGATATGGTGATCTTCCTGTGTGAAAAACCGAATCCGATCTCAGAGGTGATTATCCTGATTGCCTTGACGGTATTATCATAGTTGGCCAGAGGCTCCCCCATTCCCATCATGACTATGTTCTTGATATTTTCTCCCTCCGGCATGTCGGACCGGAGCCTTGTTATCTGTCCGGTTATTTCCGAAGGAAGGAGGTTCCTTTTGAATCCCTGACTGCCGGTCATACAGAATGCGCACCCCATCTGACAGCCGACCTGGGTGGAGACGCAGACCGTCCAGTGATTCTTTCCGGGGATGAGGACGCTTTCGATAGCAAGACCGTCCTCCAATCCGAAGAGGATCTTTTTCGTGCCGTCTTTTGAGACCTGTGTTTCCACAATCTCCGGCAGGGTGATCCTCGCTGCATCGCTTATCTCATTGCGGAATGCCTTGGAAATGTCCGTCATATCTTCGAACGATCCGGCATGCGCCTGGTAAAGCCATTTCATGATCTGCCTTGCCCGGTACTTCTGCTTGCCGAATCTCGAGATAAAGGTCTCAAGCTCCGTGAGCGACATGTCTTTCAGGTTCGGCTTAAGCAGACAATTTGTTTCCGAGATTCTTGGCGATTGCATCGATGAATGCTTCCGTATTTACCTTCCTGTTTTTGGGGCTCTTCCTGGCAACCGAGAGGAGGTCACCCGTCATGACCCCGGCTGCCACTGTGGAAAGGGCGGCTTCTTCAAGTTTGTCCGCAAAGGACCCGACGTCGGGAGTAGCATCGATCTCGGCGCGCTTGCGTAGGCATCCCGACCAGGCAAAAATAATCGCCATGGGGTTTGTGGAGGTCTCTTCGCCGCGGAGATATTTATAATAGTGTTTCTGTACAGTCCCGTGAGCCGCCTCGTACTCGATGTACCCATGGGGAGAAATGAGGACGGAGGTCATCAGGGCCAAACTGCCGTTAGCCGATGCTATCATATCGGACATCACGTCTCCATCATAGTTCTTCAGGGCCCACAGCAGGCCGCCTTCGGACTTCATGATGCGGGCCGCAGCATCATCGATCAGTGTATAGAAATATGAGATGCCGGCCCGGGTGAATTTTTCCTTCCAGTTTTCCGTATACTCCTTCTCAAATATATTTCTGAAGCGGCCGTCGTATGTCTGGGAGATGGTATCCTTGCTGCTAAACCAGAGATCAATTTTTTGATCGAGGGCGTACATGAAGCATGCTTTTGCAAAGGTTTCTATGGATTCGTCGGTATTGTACATGCCCTGGATAATCCCCGGTCCTGCAAATTCCTTAATGGTCCGCCTGACGGGTGAGCCGCCTCCTGCCGGAGTAAAAAGGAGCTCTGCCTTCCCGGGGGCGTCAACCCGCATCTCCGTGTTGCTGTAAACATCGCCGTGGGCATGTCTTCCAATAATGATGGGTTTCTTCCAGGCGGATACGGATGGCCGGATATTTTTCAGAAGAATTGGCCTTCTGAAAACAGTTCCATCAAGCATTTCCCTGATTGTTGCATTTGGGCTTTTCCAAAGTTTGCTGAGATTGTATTCCTTGACCCTTTCTGCATCAGGTGTGATCGTCGCGCACTTGACCCCCACACCATGCCTTATTACGGCTCTCGCTGCATCTGCCGTTACACGGTCATCCGTTGCATCCCGGTTCTTGATGTGAAGATCGTAGTATTCGATGTCCATGGCAAGATAGGGAAGAAGGAGCTTGTCCTTAACGAGCTTCCACATGATTCTCGCCATCTCGTCACCATCCATCTCCACGATTGTGGATCGGACTCTTATCTTATCCATCGAGGGAAGCGTCTTTCCGACTGACGATTTCATGCTTTTTTCTATCATAAAGGAAGTGGACTGTCTACAGGAGTCCGCTTGTATTTTGGCTTTTTATATGGAGGGGATATTTTGATTCTCGCGCATAAAATTGGCACGGGCATGCGCCGATCTCATTTCTGCAAACGTCTGCGAACCTGGGTTCACGGAATATTCTTCTGCTCGGCAAGCCAATCCTTTATTGCCACTGTCGCCCTGCAATCATCTTCGTTGTAATCAGTGATCCTCCCCCAGCAGGNNTGTTTTATGTGGCTCAATAACAGCCTGGATTTTATCCCGGTATCTATCCGGATCAGCCTGGTATTTAAGATAGTAGGCTATGGCGTCAAGTGCATTGATATCGCCGTGTCGCCACTTGAAGCGGAGGTAAGCAGCTATATCCTTGAGTCCGTTCGTATAGGTGGGAAAAGCGAAGGCGCGAGTGGCAACCCTGTGGAGGTCAACCAGATGGGATAGCGCCAACGCATCGGATTCCTCCACAAGGTTATGCCTCCGGGCAAGGCGCTTCATGTGCCAGTTTTCGTAATTGTGCCAGTGGTAGATGACGTAATCATTATGCTCTTTCAGGAAGGACATAAAATCATAAAACATTTTCTCCTCGTCCTCTCTCCTGTGGGCGATGAATGGATGATACTCATCGGCGCCGTCCTTACGAACAATGACGCCGATGAGATAATCAACGGCATCAGTTGCGCCTTCGAGATCAGGCTCATCGGTTCCCTCCATGTCCAGGAATATCTCAACGGACTTTGCATGGAAATTGAGGCCAGAGAGGTCGATGGGGATTGGTTCATTTTTCATAAGGGCCCTCGCATTCAATATCAACTTCTTTGCCGTGCTGTCACTAATCCCCTCTATGGCCTGCAAGGCTTCGTTGCCGGCAGATGAAACATCCCATATCTTCTTAAATCCCCGTGAAACAAGTTTCTCTTTCATTCGGGGCCCGACCTGTCCCACCAGAGAAACGTCCCTCATTCTGATCGCCTCATGATTGATGTATCTTTCCCATGGCCACTCCGCCGCGTTGTATGTTGCCGAAGGCCTTTCTATGCCGTTGAGAATCGCCTGGGTTCCTTTCACGGCAATCTGGAGTTCCACCTCGTAGTCGGAGAAAGAATATTCCTGTGTCTTCAAATCATGGTTAATGATTCTGAATGTGCCGGGCAGATGTCCCTGGATCTTTCCCAGCACGCATGTATAGAAGGCCGCCTGCAGGATATGTTCCCTCTTGATTTTTCTTGCCTGTTTGATTTCCGTGACGACGTAATGATAATTTCCAAAAACGGAAGGATGGCCCGTTCTCTTCTCCAGGATGTCCGGAATCCCCCGCATATTCTCCGGGAGATAAAACAGGGGAGGTCCGGAGATGACTTCGGCTCCGCTGGCCATTTCCTCGAGCAGTCTGCGAAAACCCTCCTCAGGCGTCTCATAATGCAATTGCCTGCCTGAGGGGAAAGCAGTGTCCTTCACCCTTCGTTCGTGTTCACGGCCCCTCTCGAGAAGTAGTTCGCGGTAGGGGCTCATGGGATCTTTTTGTTCCTGGGAGACGAATGTCTCGCAATAGATTGTGAAAGGGGAGGTATGATATAGAGAGATGTTCTGCGCCGTAAGTCCGCCCTGCAAAGGGCCGTCAAGACAGCGGCGGTAGATTTCATCAACGCCGGACATGGCAGTTTCCTTAACCGCTTATAACTTCACGCCACATGGTTGGACTTATCAGATGTGCCTTAGATTCAGTGCACCGCCGGCGATGAGAATCTTTTTCTGCCGCTCCGATAGATTGTAATTAACCTCGAATGATACGCCGCGGGAGATGTTCCTCACGATCATCGTTCCGTTTGCCTCGATCGTCTTTCTGGCGTCCGCAATCTCAAGGCTGTCCCCCTCACTGATGCGCCCGTAGTCCTCTTCATCCCTAAACGTAGCGGGAAGGATTCCGAAGTTTATCAGGTTCGCCGTGTGAATTCTTTCGAAAGATTTGGCTATGACGGTCTTCACACCCAGAAACATAGGCCCCATGGCGGCGTGTTCTCTCGACGAACCCTGCCCGTATGAAATTCCGGCGATGATGATATTGTGTCTTCCCCTGTCCTGGATTTCCTTGGCGCGTTTGAAGAAGCTCCGGTCCAGCAGCTCAAAAAAATACTCGGAATATTTTGCTATGTTCGATCGATATTTCATCCTGGTGCCGGCAGGGACGATATGATCGGTCGTGATCTTATCGCCGACCTTGATGGTCACTTCACCTTTAATCGCATCGGGAAACGGGTCATTTACAGGCGGAACTTCTATATTCGGGCCCCGGAAAATTTCCATTGCAGAGGAATTCTCAGTCGACTCGGGCGTGATGATCATACTGTCATCTATGTGAAAGCGATCAGGCATGTTCACTTCCGGATATGCCACGCCGAGGTCACGGGGGTCGGTAAATCTTCCGGTTATTGCTGAGGCTGCGGCGGTTTCCGGGCTTACGATATACACATCTGCGTCAATCGTGCCGGAGCGCCCGAGATAATTTCTGTTTGATGTCCGGAGGGACACTCCTCTTGTCTGGGGACTCTGGCTGTTGCCGATGCAGAATCCGCAGGCGCTTTCCATGAGCCTCGCCCCGGCCATAATGAGGTCCGTAAGATAACCCGCTGTGGCAAGATTTTCCAGCACCTGTCGTGAGCCGGGCGCAATGACAAGACTGACCTTCGGGTGAACTACACGGCCCTTTAAAATCTTGGCGACTGTCACCAGGTCTTTGAAGGACGAGTTTGTGCAGCTTCCGATACAGACCTGGTCCACAGGAATTCCTTCCACGTCTCTCACGGTGCTCACATTATCGGGGCTGTGCGGTCTTGCTGTGAGTGGAACGAGATGAGAGAGGTCGATATCAACAACCCGTGCATATTCTGCATCCGGATCGGCGCTTATTCCCTGCCAGTCGTTCTGCCGCTCTTCAGCCTTCAAGAAGATCCGCGTCATCAGGTCGCTGGGGAAGACGGAGGTGGTTACGCCGCATTCTGCGCCCATATTGGCAATGGTAGCCCTCTCGGGCGCCGAAAGAGCCGCCGTGCCATCTCCTCCATATTCAAAGACGGACCCTACATTTCCTTTCGTGGTAAAAACCTCCAGCACCTTCAGGATGATGTCCTTGGCGGATGTCCACGGAGGCAGTTTACCCTGAAGATTGATCTTGATTATCTTGGGACAGGTAAAGTAGAAAGGCTCCCCCGCCATAGCCAAAGCCACATCAAGGCCGCCGGCCCCGATGGCAAGCATGCCGAGCGCTCCACCCGTAGGCGTGTGGCTGTCGGAACCGAGGAGCGTTTTCCCGGGTTTTCCAAATCTCTCAAAGTGCACTTGGTGACAGATACCGTTTCCCGCACGGGAAAAGTGTACGCCGTACTTCTGCGCTACAGTTTGCAGGTACCTGTGGTCATCGGAATTTTCAAATCCGCTCTGAATGGTGTTATGATCAATGTAACTTATGGACATTTCCGTTCTGACTCTCGGAACCTGCATCGATTCAAACTCAAGATAGGCCATGGTTCCTGTGGCGTCCTGTGTCAGGGTCTGATCGATTCTGATTCCGATCTCGGTTCCGGGAACGAATCTACCGGAAACAATATGTGCTTCAATTATTTTTTCGGTGATCGTCTTGCCCATGAGATTCTTGTGATGCTTTCACTCCTTGGGGAGGAGAATAATGGCAATCCTCCGGTTCTTGGCCCGTCCTTCGGGGGTGTCGTTGCTCGCAATCGGCTTGTATTCCCCAAAAGCGGTGGCTGATAAAAGGGTCGGATCGATTCCCTGCTGCTGCAAATATTTCGTGATATTGATAGCCCGGGCCGCCGAAAGTTCCCAGTTGGTGGGATACTGCTTCACGAGTGCGCCTTTAATCCTTACGTTGTCAGTGTGCCCCTCAATGCGGATCGACTTGTCCTTTACATTCTTGAGGATATCGTTGACTCTTTTCAAAACGGCCAGTCCCTCCTTTGTCACCTCAGACTGTCCGGAGGCAAAAAGAATTTTATCCACCACATCCAGTGTCAGTTTTCCCTTAAGTTCTGAAATTGTGATCTGACCCTTGGCAACCTCACCCTTCATTTCCTGCATGAGCTGTTTGTAAGTATTGCTTTCAGTAACAACCTCTGCCTCTTTCTTTTTCAGCTCTGCAAGGTCCGCCTTCAGTCTTGTATTTTCCGCTTCGAGGTCGGCAGTCTTCTGCCTGAGATCCGCGATTGACTTGGAAAGGTCATCGGTCTTGGATTTCAGGATCTTGTCCAGTTCGTCTCTCTCGTTGGCCGCCTTGGCAAACGCCTCTTTCAGTTGGTCTCTGTCCGCCCTCATTACGGCGAGTTGCTGTGCCTGACTGTCCGCCTCCGCTGCCTTCTTGTCGTAAGTGCCCGTGGTAACGCAGCCGCCGATAAGAAAAAAAAACATTATAACAATGATGAATGATAGCGCTTTTTTATGCATGTCTGCCTCCTTCAAAATTCTCACAATTATTTATTCACTCTGTCTTGCCGTGGTGCTTCGCTCCTCTATGCAAACGGCAACTCTCGCTCCGTGATTCACTGACCGCTTTTTATCTTTTTTTTGTTATCTATACCGAGTCAAGAATATATATGGTATGCAAATAAATCAATAGAAATGTGTCTTCATCATCAGCCGGCATCCCTCGCGGACATATGGTGAAAAAAATGGGACATGTCTATGTCCCATCTTTCCCAACTGTTTCTTTTTTCCCCACGCTGCGAAGGGCCGATTATACGCCGCTGTCTAACCCCTTGATCCTGACGGCTTTGACAAAGCGTTTATCATAGTAAGGTTTGTCGAGGGTATCTATCCGGACCCTTCTCTCACGGCCGGCTGAGGCGTGGACGAACTCATTGTTTCCTATGTATATGCCCACGTGTCCATAGGCCCGCCTCGTATTGAAGAAGACGAGGTCCCCTTCCTTAAGTTCATCTCTCGATACGCGCTTTCCCACGTGCGCCTGTTCCTTTGCCGTCCTCGGAAGGCTGACATCAAAAAACTCGTAAAGCTTCTTTACAAATGAAGAACAATCCAGACCCCTGACTGATGATCCTCCCCATCGATAGGGAGCTCCCAAAAATCCCTTGGCGACACGGACAAATAATGACCTTTCATGGGGACTGTCCCAGTTGCCGAGCAATTCAGAGCTTGCCTCTGCATCCTTGTCCACTTCCGCCAAATCGTTGTTCATGACGAGGTCGTCATCATCGCCTATGAATTCATCGTCTTCGGCTGATTCATCAGCTTCATCAGTTCTTGCTGTCGCCAGTTCTCGCACAGGTCCGTGCCTGGCAAGGACAAGCTTCTGTCCTATCTTCAGAGATCTTGCATTTACGTGATTCAGCCTGCTGATTTCAGTTACAGGATGGCCTGTTTTCTTTGCGATGGTTTTAAGGGTATCACCCTTTTTCACCACATAGTATTCGGTGCTATGAGAACTTGTTTTCTTGACTTTGGCTATTTTTTTCTTGCCGTTATCAGGAATGATGAGGATTTGTCTGGGGTGGAGGGCGTCGTTTGTCAGACCGTTTACTTCCATCAAGGCCTGAGGAGTAACGCCGAACTTTTTTGAAACCTTGGCGAGTGAATCGCCTCGCCTGACTTTGTATTCCTTTGCAAAGACCTCCTGACTGAGGCCAAATGCGGTGAACAGGACAATCAGTCCCATCCATAGGAAAATCTGCCGTCTCATCATGAAGTACCTCCTCTTTTTCATTCGGGGGATCCCCATTTTGTTAACGGTGCACAGATTTTGACAATGGATGACAAGCTGCACACAAAAAAGCTAACGACCCCTCATACAGAAAAAGGTACTATAAGTCAAAGCAAATTTTCATATAAACGCATAATTTTCAATAAAAACAAATAAAATCAAGTTATTTGGCTTCAACAAAATAGCGGTTTCAGGTGCTCATGGAGGTTATGATTGCTCCAAAAATGCTTCCCTAAAAGTCGGTTGCTACCCCTTGCTTTCACATGTCGATTTGGTATATGAAACATTCGCGATGGCGTGACGTCGGAGAAAGTATTGATTCCTCCCTGTCTCTTGCAGCAAGCAAGGCATGAAGGAATTCCATGAGTTGAAATGAAAAGATTTATCAGACTTGCTATCCTTGTCCTTATTGCCGCCCTGATTGCCAGTATCGGCTTGTACTTCATTTACCCGGACGTCGCCAAACTGAAAAAGGTCTCTCCGAAAAAGACGGCCTTCATGGAGTACCGGGAAAAGGAGTGGCAGAATCAGGGTAAGAAGAAAAAGATTGTCCAGCAATGGGTGCCCCTGTCACAGATTCCTCCATACGTTATAAAAGCAGTTATTATTGCGGAAGATGATAAATTCTGGACTCATGAAGGGTTTGATTACGAGGCCATGCAGAAGGCCGTCGAAAAAGATATTAAGAAAAGAAAGTTTGCCTTGGGCGGGAGTACGATAAGTCAGCAGCTCGCAAAGAACCTGTACCTGACTCCGTCAAAAAATCCTGTGCGCAAGATAAAGGAAGCCATCCTCACGTGGCGTTTGGAGAGAAATCTCTCCAAGAAGAGAATCATCGAGCTTTATCTCAATTGTGTCGAATGGGGCGATGGCCTGTTCGGGATCGAGGCTGCCGCCCGCCACTACTTCAGCAAGGACGTGTCGGAGCTGACTGCCCAGGAGGCGGCGCGACTCGCAGCAGTTCTCCCCAATCCCATAAGGTTCAATCCCACCGGCACCTCAAAGTATGTGGAAAGCCGTGCCGACAGGATATATGAAATTATGGTAAAAAGGGGTATCGTAATACCGGAATACGAAGAGATGCTGAGCGAACCAGGGACAGCGGAAGGGGAAGATATGAAGCAGCCTGGGGGACCATCACAACCAGATGCCGGGGGAACTCTCCCTGACAATACTATAAAGGCCGGAAACCCTGCGAATCCTTCTCGCCGGGCAAAAAATTAATATACAAGGGCGCTGCCAGGCAGTCCCATTTTCGTGATGTTAGAAATTGCCTTTGCAATCCACGGTTACAGCCCGCATTCGATGCCATCGTGCTGATTAGATGAGTCCTCTCTCAACACCTGTCTCTGCGTGATCTGGCTTCGGAATCCCGCAGCATTCACTCAATCATAAACCGTAATATGCGCCACTCCTTGAAACACTATGCACACCTTGCCTCCTTTCCCTTACATTAAAGTCAGGTATTTAGGCATAGCCCATCAGGGAAGGCACTATGGTCAATCTCCTCTCAATGTCGTAGAATAAAATTAAAATTAGACTAAAACGCGTTGGCAAACCCAAGATGAAACTATTAGTTGTAGATGATAGTCCGGTCGTCGTGGAGGTTCTCGCTTCCATCCTGAAGCTGTCAGGCCATGGCGTGGATGAGGCATACGACGGCATCGAGGCGGTTAACCGGCTGCACGACAACTGGTACGACATTGTTATCACAGACGCGCAGATGCCGGGAATGGGTGGCGTCGAAGTATGTAAGTTTTTGAAGTCGCAATTTCCCGGTGTCTATATCGTAGGCATGAGCGGCTGTTCCCGCTCCTTGAAAGAACTCAAGGATGCGGGCGCGCATATTTGTCTTTCCAAGCCTTTCGATATGAATGAAGTGGAGGAAGGTATAAAAAATCGGGCTCTGTCAGTACGTCCCGATTCTAACGCCTCCTCTCATCTTGCGTGTGTGACGAAGGCAGCGAAACATAGAAAGTGGCCCCCTCGTCTATCTTGCCTTCCGCCCATGCACGTCCGCCATGCCTGTGCACAATCCGCTGGACAGTTGCGAGGCCAACGCCGGTTCCCTCGAAATCAGCAGAGCCATGGAGACGTTGAAAGACTCCGAACAATTTATCGTAATATTTCATGTCAAAGCCGACACCGTTGTCCCTGACATAATACACGACTTCGTTTCCAGCGGAGTAGCTCCCCGTTTCAATATGTGCTGTATCCTTGTTTTTCGTGAATTTGACGGCGTTGGAAAGAAGGTTGATGTAGACCTGTTTAATGAGCGCCCTGTCTCCGTAGCCTGGGAGGATGCTGTTGACTGTCAGCGCCATATTCCTCTCCGGGTTTGTGTTTTGCATTTCTTTCCATACATCCCTGACAAGGGCGTCCATGTCCAGCAATGTAAGAGAAACATGCTTCTTGCCAAGGCGTGAGAAGGCCAGCAGATCATCGATGAGCTGGCCCATCGTGCGCGTGTTGGATCTGATTACGTCAAATTTATCGAGGGTATCCTCGTCAAATTTATCGCCTTGTTTCTTGAGTATCATACGCGCATACCCGTCAATAGCCCGCAGAGGGGCACGCAGGTCGTGCGAGACGGAATAACTGAAGGTCTCAAGCTCCTTGTTGGCGGCTTCAAGCTGTGCTGTGCGCTCTGCCAAATCCATTTCCACCCGCTTGCGCGCGGTGATGTCCCTTATAATACCCCACATCCCGGTAATATTACC
>PLMX01000091.1:0-6055 GCA_003142635.1 Syntrophaceae bacterium
ATGCCGCTTTCCTTCACGGAAAGGAGCTCTAACAGATAGGGAAGGGTTGATGGTTCATCCACCTGAACGGCCTTGAGGAAGGTGGTGACCTTCTGACGGATTGTCTGATCCGTGTCATTGTCCTGGATATCGAAGTTGGCCTTCAGGATGTCCACGATAGGGTGATAGGCTATGTTCCTGCTGTAGGAGAGACATCTTCCTTCCAGGAAGGTCACATCCTCATTGGTGACAGCCTTACGGAACTCATAGAGGAGCCTTGACTTGCCGATGCCTGCCTCGGAGATTATGGAGATGGCCTGTCCTCTGCCTTCCCGGGAGCGTTCATATCCATCAAGAAGGAGTTCCAGTTCCCTCTGTCGTCCCACGAAGGGGGTTAATCCTCTTTCCGCACTCACATCGAATCTGGTTCTTCTGCTGCTGGGGGCAATGACCTGGTATACCTTCAGGGGCTTCTCCTTCCCCTTGATCTCCTTCTCCCCCAGGGCCTCAACACGGAACAGGCCCTCGGTAATCTTGAAGGTATCCTCGGAGATATAGGTGGTTCCAGGTTCGGCAAGGGATTCCATGCGGGAGGCTAGATTAACCGTATCACCAACCGCCTTGAACTCCACTCTCAGGTCGTTTCCCAATGTCCCCACCACTACCGGGCCGGTGTGAATCCCGATCCTCATCTTTAAGGGTGGGATATCTCCTTTTTCCTGTCTTACCCTTTCATTGAACCTTGTCATCTCCCGGTGGATGGCCATGGCAGAACGGATGGCTCTCTGGGGTGCATCCTCCAGAGCAATGGGGGCACCGAACAGGGCCATGACCCCATCCCCTGTCATTTCATTGACCGTGCCCTCATAGTCATGGACCTTGTGGATCAGGATCTCATAGACCTCGTCCATCATGGCATACATGGTCTCTGGGCCGAGCTTTTCAGAGAGAGGTGTGAAGCCCTTCATGTCACAGAACATCACCGTCACCTGGCGCTTCTCCCCCTCGATTCTATCTCGCTGGGAAAGGATCTTTTCGGTGATGCCGGAAGGGAGGTATTTCTGGAGCTTGGCGATCTTCTCATCGAAGGAGAGGTCTTTGGGAATAGCAGGGGATGGGTGGGTCAGATTGTGGCCGCAGTCGCCACAGAACTTACTACCTGGTTGGTTGTTTGCTTGGCATGATGGACAGACGATGGTAAGTTTCTGCCCGCATTCATTGCAGAACTTTAAGCTATCGGTATTTTCAAACCCACACTTAGAGCATTTCATGGAATGGCCTCCATGTAATTTATAAAGGGAAATGCCTCAGCCCAATGCCGCTAATGCTTCTTTGGCCTGTTTCAGGAAGACATCAGCCTCGCATTCCTCGAAAAGCTGGATGGCGTCGGTGATGTATTTGCGGGCTTCGTCAGTTTTGCCTTTCGCCTTGTGGAGAAGGCCCATATCAAGGGATGCCTGAGCCAGAACGCCCTTGGTCCCGATCTCTTTTGATAACTCCATAGCCTTATTAAAATGCTCTTCCCCCTTCTTGTAAGCGAAGGGGACATTTGTGATTATAAAACCCAGGTTCTTGATCACTGTAGATAAACTAACAGGCTTCTTTTTCTCAATAATTTGGAGAAAAACCTTTCCTAAAATATACTCTGCCGCAGCAACTACATATTTAAATCCAGTATCTAAACCGGACTGTCTTACTTTTTGAATCATATCAAATCCACGATTCATGTCACCTTCCACAATCAAAATGGCACCCAAAAATGCTTGCATAACCTCTTTAAAGATTTTGTTACCAAAATCATCACAGTAAATAATGACTTCACTAATGACCTCTTTTGCCTCCGTAAGCTGATCATTGGAAACATAATATGCCCCCAGCATCGTCTTTGCCCAGTTGGTATACATGCGGTCCAATGACACCTGGATAGCATTCTGGGCACTGTTGATCGCTGATCCAAAATCGCCAGATGTGGAGTAAATGTATGAGCTGACAATATGCCCTACGGTTATGCATCGAACGAGAGAATGTTTTCTGCCAAAATCAAGAAGAGTTTTTCCAATCTCAGTGGTCTTTCTGCAGTTGTCTCCCTTAAGAAAGTAGATATGAGCCAAGCCAGCAAGTGATATGTAGTAGGGATAAGGATCTGATGGGACTCTTTTACTCGCTTCCTGGGCTTTTTCAACGTAGCGAATCCCTTCATCAAAAAAACCTAAATGACTACATGTAACTATTAGCCAGGCGGCAGCATAAGCAATGGCCTGCCAGTCGTTGGCTTCTTCTCCCAGGGCAAGAGCCCTGCAAAGATAGTTGTATGCATCTTTGAGTTTTCCACTCCAAAATATAGCAAAGCCGAGGCGTGCATAGAACATCGCCAGCCGAGCCTTGTCATCGATAGATTCGGCCAAGTCCTTATGGGGAAGTAGCAGGTCAGTAAATCCCTTGTAATCTCCGTGATAACAATAAACCATAAACCACTTCACAAACAGGTCGATGAGCAATTTATCATCTTCTTTGGATCTGTCTGGCTTATTTTTCAGGATGTCAAAGGCTTCTCTGAAATACTGATCAGATTCTTCCAAGGCATATCTATTGAGGCTTTTCTCTCCAGCCTTCATCAGATAATCGACAGCCTTCAGGACAGAACTGCCCTGCTTGAAATGAAATGCCAGGGTCTCATAGAACTCCGGAAGCCGATCAGCAAAGAGGTCTTCTATTACCAGACCAATACGTTCATGGATGATCTGACGTTCCTTCTTGAGGAGGCCGTTATAGACGACCGCTTGTGTCAGGGCGTGCTTGAAGATATATTCCAAATCGGGTTGTAATGACCTGACCCTTATCAGATCGAGCCTCTCAAGGCCAGTGAGACTTCTCTCAATATGTTCCTTCAATTCCGAAATTCTGTTGAGAATCTCGTAGGGGAATGCCCGTCCAATGACTGATGCTTCCTGGAGCACTCTTTTTGTTTCCCTTTCCAGACGGTCAAGACGGGCAGAGATGATGCCTTGAACTGTCGAAGGAATATTCGCCTCCAGAAGACTTCTGGTCAGCTTCCAGGAACCATCTTCCCTGACGAGTGTTTCTGATTCTATGAGGGCATTGATGGCCTCTTCCAAATATAAGGGATTCCCTTCCACCCTGTCTTGAATGAACTTCCTCAGTTCAGGTGGGATGTCTTTTGCCTTGAGAATAGATTCAACCATGTCCTGTGCTTCTGAGGTCGAAAGGTCATAGAGCCTGATCTCATGGTAGGACTTAATACTGCTCGCCTGATGACTGGTAAAAAGGCTGAAGGGTGGCCGGTACGGGCAAAGGAAAAGAGCAGGATACCGGAACTCGGAAAGTATATTACGCAAAAGTTCAATAGAGGAGAGATCACCCCAGTGCAGATCTTCCAGACAGACAACTGTCGGACCTCTTTGCGTAAGGGCTGAAAGGATCGTCTGAATGGCCTCATGAAGCCGTGTTTTCCAAAACTCGGGGCTTACTCCTTCTATCTCAGGATAGCTGAGAGAATAAAGGCTACCCACATAAGGAATCAGATCCTGCCGATCACCGATGAGGTTTCTCGTTCCTCTTTCAATCTTCCGTCTTACCTGTTCCAGGGGATCACCTTCCTGAACCTGATAAGCCCTGTTCAAAAGGTCTATCAGGGGAAAGTACGGGCTATTCTGGGCATAGGCATAACAATGACCTTCACGCCATTGGATTGTGTTGAGATCGATGCCGGCCCTGAAGTCTTCAATGAGCCTGCTTTTGCCCGTTCCTGCATCACCTACGATGGAGAAGATTGACCCCTTGCCTTGCTTGAGGTTCGTGACTGCCTCCTGCAACTGGGCCATCTCCACCTTTCTTCCGATGAGTTCTGCCCTCATACCGGATAAGCGATGGGTCTTGGCAGGATCGTCCTTAGGATAAATTACCCTGTAGGTTTTGATGGGTTCAGCCTTGCCCTTGACGGTAGTTGGCTCCATGGGCTCGGAGGTAAAATACCCCTCCGCCTGATGGTAGGTATCGGGACCGATGACGATCTCCCCGGGCTTCGCCAATCCTGAAAGCCTGGAGGCAACATTGATGGTATCCCCTAATACACCGTGGGTTCCTTTCTCGATATTCACCTCACCGGTCACCACAAGACCCGTGCAGATGCCCGTATGCATGGACAAGGGCTTGCCGATTTTTTTTTCATATTGTAGACTGATGGAAGAAACGATTTCGTGAATCTCTCTGGCGGCCTTGATTGCCCTTACCGGATCATCCTCGTGGGATTTGGCAGCTCCAAAAAGGGCCATGACGGCATCCCCGATAAACTTCTCGATGAAGCCATCGTATCTGAAAACGACTTTGGAAATCTCCCCGAAGACCTTTCCCATGACCTCTTTCACTTCTTCCGGGTCAAGCTTCTCCGTCATGGCGGTGTAGCCGGACATGTCGGAGAAAAGGACGGTTACATACTTCCGGGCACTGTCAGACGGGGAGAGGGGTGTTTGCTTTTCCTTGGGGTGGTCTTCTGGTTTGGTTTTGATTGTATCTTTTAGGTTATGGCCGCAGTCACCACAGAATTGGAAGTCGGGAGGGTTGGAAGACTGGCAACTTGGGCAAATGTTCTCTAACTTATTGCCGCATCTACCGCAGAATTTCTTGCCTTCAGGATTCTCAACCTGGCACTTTGGGCATTGCATGGTTCATGTCCCTCTAAGTGTTAGATGGATATGGAGCAATGAATACTATTGCCTTTAGTGGATCTGGATATATGTAAGGTGGATCAATCAGGTTAAGGAATGTGTTAAGAACACGGGAGGATATTAAAAGGCCTATGGGTAAATTGTCAAGGATTTTTATGAGATAACAGCAGATGCGCTGATATTTTCCTATTAGTCAGCGGAAGATCAAAAGATTTGTAACAGATCCACCTCTCTTTCAAGTGGTAATCATCACTTCAACATTGACCTGAAGTATGAGGACTTGTAGGTAAAGTTGAGAGACCGTTCATGTCTTCATTTGATGCTACCTAATCCGTTCCAGTTCTGATCTTTGCATATGATCGTCTATCCTTATCGTTTTTTGTTTTTAATTGCGCTGTAGACATCTCCGATAGCCTGCCGGGACAGTTTTTCCATGGCCTTGCTCATGGCCTGAACGAAGCCCGGCACAGTCTGTTCGACGACAAGTTCTTCAAACCGGTAGTTTTTCTGAAACATGACACGGCTTACCATATCTTTCTGCGATAGATCCATGAGTGTGAGGTTCACGGAAAGAACCGCTTTGCGTCCGCCTTTTTCATCAGTTTCAAAAAATTCGCCCACCCCGCCTTTCAAAACCAGTGGAATGTCATCCAGATCACGGTATGAAAAGACTGACTTAAAAAGACCGGACTGTCTCAGGTCTCTCAAGAGGTAGTCGCCGACCATATCACCAGGATTGGCGCGCCAGCGATGGTAGGTGTAGTCATCATAATTGTAGGATTTTTCCCTGTAGACGATCTTGGCATTGTTGAAGATCTGGGCAACCGAAAAGCGTTCGACCCGGATCACTTCATCGATACGGTTCAGATCCTGCAGGGAAGGAGGCGGATATTCGAGGGCATACTGTTCAAGCATAACGGCCGGTTTCCCGCCACCAAACGCACAGCTCAACAAAAAGACAATCATAGAGGCCATCAGAACATATTTCATCAATGTTGTCATAGACACATTTTACCCCCTTACCTCTCCCGGGGAGAAACCGGCGGCGGCCTGCTGAAAAGCAGTTCCGACGGATCATCCCGCAATTTATCCACGAGAATATCCAGATTTTCTGAAGCCTTTTGCAGATTGCCGCTTGTCGTCTTCAAGTCGATGGTAATGTCCTTGATACTTTTATCGACGCCAGTGACAATTTGATTGGCCTTCCCTACTGAATCCGCAAGTTTCATTTTATCTAAATCATCTTTGATTTTGGCGACAACGGCACGTGTCTCGACCAGGGTGCCCTTGGCCTCTCCCAAAATACTTTCTATCTTTCCTTCTGCTACAATCGAATCGATCCTACGGATCGCATGATCGAGATGGGCCGCGGTGGAATCCAGGTTATTCAC
>PLMX01000091.1:6080-6572 GCA_003142635.1 Syntrophaceae bacterium
TGATCCAGATCGATATAGACAATCCCGGTTAAACCGGCCGATTTCAGTTTGGCGATAACATCCTTTTGAACATCACTTCTCATCGAGATTTTCATGACGACTTCGATCAGTTTATTGTCGGGCGCAACGCGGATGTCCCGGATGGTTCCGACATTGACCCCCCGGTATTTAACATTCGAATCCACAGAAAGACCCTGCACGGATTCATCAAAATAGGTGACAAAGATCGTGCCCTTCTGAAAGTATTTTGAGGCGCCCAACCAGACAATGGTGACAACCGCGAGAACGACGCCGATGGTCGCAAAGATACCGATCATAAACTTGGATGTTTTAGCTGCCATGTGATGCCCCTTATGTTTTCAAACCTTCAAGAGATCTGTTAAAGAAACTGATCACTTTCGGATCCTTCGAATTCTCCTTCAGATCCAGCGGAACGCCTTCTGCAATAATCCCTTTCTGACTCTTATCGAGCATGATGACACGGTGAGCAAT
>PLMX01000075.1 GCA_003142635.1 Syntrophaceae bacterium
GTGCCGTCGTAAAGATCGCGGACGGTCTTAAGCTCTTCCCCGGTCGGATTATATTTCCTGGCTACTTTCGCCATGATCGCTACCCTGGCTTTCATCGAGATATTCCAGATCTACGGTTGCTTTTTGTCCTGTCTTTTTGTCAACAACGGTAAAGAACGTAGCCTCTGAAAATGGGTCTCGTTGTATACGGAGAGCTTCCGCTGCGGCTTCTGCCGATGTATCGGCAGATATATCTATTTCCCAAATAACGAGAAATTCTCCCATACTATTTCCTCTTAAGAACGCTCCGGATTTTTTAATTAGACGGGTTTCTGACGGGATACGCGGCAATGAGGTGGCCNNCATTAATATTGTACCAAAGGCCTTCGGAATTGATCTCTCTGCTGAAAAGCTTGACCGCTTTGCCGTCTCTGCGAACGGCATCTACATGTACCCTTGCTCTCATTTACCTCCTCTTTCATTGATTTCACTAAACATGTCAGAGTTAATTTGTACTTCTTCATGAACGCCCTTCCACGCGTTTATACGTGTGAGGATTCTCTGCCGTTCATTGCTTTTTTTGCCGTCCAGTTTTTTCAACTGTTCGATTATTTCTGTTTGTGACATCATTTTAGTGTTTTTCTCCTTTCCAGAATTTCACTTCCCTTGAAGGAAAGGACATAAGTCTGCCGCCAGACCGATCCGCATTTGTTGCAGGATGGATCAGTCCAGTAATAATGGCCGTCAGTTTCCGTACTTCCCGAGCCGGTGATATCGTCGCTCCCGCACTCAGGGCAACAGTCTTCCCGCGCGTTGGATTTAATGGTAATTTCTACCGGTGCGATACCGAGCCTGATGGCGTGTTCAGCGTCGTCACCGATTTCTTTGATGACGGAGCCGAGATGTGACTTCCATTTTTCGATATCACAATCCACGTCACCCTCGCCGTAGTTGCCTGATTCAACGGCATTCAGCTTCGTTTGTAAAGCATAGTAGATCTCGATCCAGTCCTCAGGAGAAAGTTGAACCATTGATCATTCTCCCCCAGGCCCGCATTCGCTCGACAGCTTGATTGTCTTGGAGTTGCCCTGCTTCGTGGAAGAAAGCGCATCTCTGGTTTTATCAAGCATACTGAGCATATGTTCCAGGGGGCCTGTGATAACGACCGGCGGTGTTTTCCCATGCCGGGATGAATACACGGAGATTTGCGCGGATTCATCCATACAGACAATCGCATCGATTTCGGAGACGCGGAAATAACCGTTTCGTCCCCTCGCCGTGATTTTTTGTCCTGGCATTGATATATCCTTATCGCCTTCCTGCCGAATCCTGCAGAAGCGGAGATCGCAAATGATCCCCGTTGCAGAGACAAGCGTTATCCTCGCGGCAGGCGCAGTCTCCAGACTCCAAACTGCATTGAGCTTCCAAGACAATGACGTCCCGCTGTGCTTTGGTCATATCCGACATGAAGTTGAATAATTCCATTTTATGCCGCCTTGTGCTTCTGACTCCCATACGGGCACTCCGGTCCAACTATGTCGCCGCAGTGGTACTTTGCGTCCTTGCCTGACCCGGTGTAAAACACTTTTGGGCAGTTAAGGGGGTCTTCCGTGCAAGCCTTTGGAGGCTTGAACAATTTTCCATTTTGCAAAGGCTGGTTCGTCTTATTCTTTTCCGCCACCTTGCCGTTGAAGGCCCTGATTACGGACTCCGCCTGAACAAATGTCAGACTCTCAACAGTGTTTACAACGATGTCGGCATAGGTCCTTATTGCCTGAAGGGTTTCCACGCCCAGCTTCTTGGCCATGTTGCCGATAGCCGCCAGCTGACTGGGTGTGGCTGGTTTCTTCCGAGGTTCCGGATCCTTTTTTTGATTTGCAGACGCGTCAGCAGTATCTTCCGAACCTTTGTCAGATTGCAATGTGTAAGACCTTGTAGTCGGAGCCAGGTCCGTAGTCCTGTTTGCGATTTCTTCCTCATGATCTTTTACATTTTCGGGCAATACCTTTTTTGACAGGGGCGCTGGTGCCTCAAGCATATACTCATCCCCATACATTCTTTTAAAGGGGATCTCGAAATCCTGCCGGTATTGCATCACGTCAGCCAAGGTCCCTTCAAACGTGATCGTCATTGGATAATGCGTGGACTTTTTCAGTTCACCTTTCTTATCCTCGTACTGCATCTCTTGAGCGACACGTTTGAGTGTCAACGGGATAAAAGATATCCGTCCGCAGAGTGCTTTGATGTAGCCATCGTCAGCAAGATTGCTGTTAATATTAACGATGGAATTGAAGCTGCTCGTATCAATCTGATAAATCCCGCCCAGACATACCCTGGGCAGAATCACCATCAGGCTGCCGAGACGTTTACAATCTTCATCGGCCTTATCGCAGGGACAGGTCTTTGCTTCCATGTTACGGCTGGCAGGGTTGTAGAACGTGGCTGTTTCTCCATTGCCGGCACAGATTAAACCTCTTGTGCTGTANNTATATCCAGTGAATTGGGTTTGTCTCCGTAAATTCTGGCCACTTCGCCGGGAACGACGAAGTGACTCGTCTCTACAGGGTACTCCTTGCCTGATTCCGCCGTTTTCTTTTCGCCCAGCCGGATTTTCCCCAGGCGGGGAAGCCTCCGGATCTCCGATATTCCTTTAATCATTACTTTCTCCTTTGTATACCGTCTTCTCTTTTCTGTAATGCATTTTGATCCTTCCTTTCCTCCAGACAAAGCCTTCCCTTGCGGTCNNTGCCTCAGAAGGGCACTTCATCATCCGGTATACTGTCGTCGGGGCTCCGTTCATGGACCTTTTTGGGATCCAGGAAAGCTATTTTTTCAATAATGACACGCAGGTCCGAATGTTTTTTACCTTCACCATCTTCCCATGTATTGTTGCGCAGCTTTCCCTGTATGAAAGTTAGCGACCCTTTTCTCAAATACTTTGAGCATACTTCAGCAAGACGGCCGTAAGCCGCCGCGCGATGCCATGTCGTTACCTCTTGCATCTCGCCATTCTTCTTGTACTTCTCAGACGTGGCGAGAGAAAAGTTGGTTACGGATGTCCCTGACGGCAGATACTTGAGTTCCGGATCGCCGCCGAGCCTGCCAATTAAAATTATCTGGTTTACCATGTAGATCCTCCTCTCTTATTTTTAGTTGGGGTTTAAAGTGTAACGAGAGAGCATATGTTCAATGAACATGTCTTTCGTCGTTTCATAGAGACCTTTGATCTCAACGATTATGCAGCCGCACATGAATTCAAACACGTTATTTTCCGTTTCGTTGCCGGCATAATCATCTTCGCCGTAAAACGTGCGCGCATAATTTCTCGCAATCTCCCAGGCTTCTTCCTCGTCTTTTGCGTAGATCAGAAAGTCGTAGGAATATTCCTGTTCGCCGTTCCGCTCTTCCAATTCCATGTGATACAGCATGTTACTGTCCTTTTTTCACCCCCTTTTTAATCCTTCACGGAAGAATGGGTGTGTTTTCCTGTTGCTTCTTTCTGAACTTTTACGACATATTCACCNNAACAGGGAAAGTTGAGCGCTTCCACCCTCAACCTTATGCTCATGTCCTTCCTTTTCACCTTCACGGATCACGCCGCTTGGGACGGGTTTGGCGTTATAGGTGAAACTCGGAGGCAGTTTCTTAACTTTAAAAAACAGGATTTCCCCCTGCCTGTATGCCTTTTCGTATATGATCATTTTATCTCTCCTATGTTTCTACCGCGAACTTGATCGGTTTCTCAAAATCTGTGCCTACATGAAATGTCCACTGTCGGGCTTGTTCGCACTTTTGAGAATCCTTTGGCACTTTTAGAAAATAGTAGCTTTTTGTTGTCGGGCATTGTACCCGCAGGATACGCACCTCATATTTCGGGATGTCATAAAGACGCATTTCCCGATCTTTGTGTATTACTGTTCCTATTTCGACAATTTTTTCTGGACTAATTTTCGCCATAAGAGCCATACGGAGTTGAGCATTGGAGAGTGACAGGATTTTGAGGGGATCGAGCTTATCAGGGGGCGTTTCATACAATTTCTTAGGTATGGCTACGCCGCGTTCATAGAAAAAGATTTTCCCATTTTCGACCCACTTGCCGACTCGCTGCTGATTTTTAATCTGCCCTGCATAAATGATGACTCCGTTTTTCTTGACCACAAAGGGATGAGCGTCACAAAACCAATCGGTCATACTCTTATGGAATACTGAATGACCACCGAAATAAGCGTTCATTCTTCCATTGAGAACGCCTGTTATTTCATAGATGATTTTGCCGGCATTGTCCCTTATTGTGCAGGTTTTACGAAAGGCGTTGTAATCATAGGCAGTCTTTTTGTTGTCGTAAATGAATTTCTGTCGTACTAAGCGTCCGTTTTTATACCAGCTATGGCATACTCCCTTCACGCCGAATATTTCCTCATGCCTTCGGGCTTTTCCGTGTCTGCCGGTTCCACTGCCTGTTTTGAAATGGACAATTTCTCGCCCCTTTTCCCCTCGCTTAGACTCAAATGCACCATAAACGATATGATGAACACTTTTACCGTCATGTTGCAATTTATTGTCCCAGACCTCTCCGTTTTTGATCATTACAATTCTCTGGAATGGTTTGTTATTTTCATCAGTACCACTTATGGTGATCCTGCCATTCATCAGATGATCATGGATACTCCTGCCATTACATTTTCCCGATAGGATAGACGTAAGCCCCCTATTTCCAAACATAGGCTATCTCCATTCTTCCAATTCCATGTGATGCAGTCTTGCCATGCAGGCTACTCCAGCTTTATTTAGCCCGCGCTGCGTACCGATACATTCCGCTGTTCGGTAACCGTTACACCGGGCAGCTTCATGCCTGCGTTGACCAGTTTCTTTATGTTAGACATGTTGAAGTCTATAACAGATGGAGGTACATTCCCTTCTGCTACCGCTTTTATCAGCGCCATCGCATTGACTACCTGCGGGATCAGATTCACTTTGGAACTGAGGCCCTTGACCTTCGGCGCCTGTACATTTATGACCGGAGAGGGAATGAGATTAAGGACGTTTACCGATTCCTGCTTCTCCGCAGCCTCGCTTGTGAGCTTTTCCTGCTCTGCATACAGGGCTGCAAGTTTTGCATTGACCAGCGTGAACTTGTCATGATCGGCGTCGGCTAAAGCCTCTTGGAGCGCCTCGATCTTTTCCTCTATCCCTGAATATTGAGAGAGTTTCTCGTCTATTTCCCCCTGGATCTTCCGGAGTTCGGTCTCACGCTCTTTCCGGGCAATCCCGGCCAGCCTCTCGGCTTCCTTCTTCCTTTCGTTTTCAACGAGAGTGAGAAAGTTGCCGATGAGCTGTTTAATGCGTTTTTCCGCCTCCACCAGCGGATCCATGTGTCTCTTTTTCTGCGCCAGGGCCTCTTTGTGAGTAACATGAGCCCTTTCGATGATCGGATCGAACGTCGAGTCGACTTCTTTCTGGAAAGTCTTGATTGTCTGCACAACTTCTTTCGCAATAACAAGCTCTGCGTCAGAACTGACTATTATTGTCTTTGCTCGCGTTATTACGGGTACGAGTTGTTGCTGCAGATCATTCTTTCCCTGGCCTGCCGCACCGAGCAGATCCTGTTGTGAATTATCCATTGACTTCTCCCTTTATGCGAACGGGCTCCCCGCAGAATATGCAACACAGGTTTTCCAGGGCGCGATTGGCCTCTGTGTTTTGTCTGTTCAAAACGTCAATGTTTTCCCCGCACAGTTCGCATTCCATGCGGACATTTCTTTCATTTCCCTCGAATTCGTTTTTCAGCACAAGGAATGCGGCATAGCGGCGGTCCTTTTCCACTCCGTCGGCCCACCTTGATATTGCTTCCTTATGCTTCTCCACGATGCGGAAGAACTCCTGTTTAATCTCTGCCTTGGTAAACCCTGTGTCCCGATAAGGCTCTTCATGACAGCGATAGGCGGCGTTAAAATACCGGTGCTCCCTGTCAAAATGCCTTATGAACACATCGGTGAAATCCCTCGGAGCTGAATACGCCTGACGAAACCCATTGATATTGTAATGGGCGATAAAACCGCAGTAGAGGTTCAGGAAATCGTAAAGCTCTTTGGTCATTTCTTCCATGTTGCGGGACTCGATTACTTTCCGGAAGCTTTTCACAACCGGCAATCTGCCGACAGGCTTTTCTTCCAGACGCTCATTCAGGGTTGGCAGAGCTGATTGATTTGAAGTGCTTTGCATAAATTCACCTTAGTATCTCAGTCTTCGTAATAGCGGTCGCAGCTGGAAAATCGTAAGACCAATGCGTCGATGAAACTAATCGACATCATAGATGCAGCAATGGCTCTTGCTTTCCCGCGCGTCTCCGCGTATATGCACAGCGATCCCTCTTGGGGGCCATTTTTGCGATAGCCTATCCACGCTTTCATGATGTTCTCCTTTCAGGCGTGCTATTTCAGGCAGGGAAACTCCCCATAATTGAAATAGCCGCCTTTAGATGTATTTGATGTTTTTTTAAATAGACAGAAACACAGTCCAGCCGGACGTAAAATCGTTAATAGATTGCAGTCAGGCTTTCGGTTTCTATTTCCAGGTTCTTCATGCGTTGAATTTCGTCCGGGTCGTCTTCCACTTGCATATTGTCGTAATCCAGGACGTCAATGTTAACGTCATGCGGATTACTCGTGTATATGGCTTGGACAAGACCGC
>PLMX01000086.1 GCA_003142635.1 Syntrophaceae bacterium
GTTCTGCCATCACGAGTTTGATCTGCCTGTCTTTGCCGGTGAGCAAATTCCCCAGGGCGCAGCCGTCGATATCCAGAAGACAACCGAGCAGTCTGGGGGCGTGCGCCTGCAGGAGGTCTTCAATATGCCGGTAAAGACGCTCTGCCCCATCGTTGGAAAACAATAGCAGCCTGGAAACACGATCTCCATAAGGGGCGCCATCGCGCTCCCGCACATTCGCAATCCCTTTTCTTTCGCTTTCCAGCTTATCAAGGATCGCTTCGAATCCGCAGCGAATCTGCCCCCTGAGCCTCGCCTTCTGCAATGCTTTTTTCAGCGGGTCACTCATAGTGATTGCGGAGACATCAAGGTGACCGCCGGGCCAGAGCTTCACAGTGCGTGCCATCAGCGCCTGACGGATGGTCTCGGCACTGTTATCGGCTTCCAACTGTCGGGGGAGGCTGATATCTGACAGGTTCATGTCATGTATATCCCAGGAGGATGCAGCGTCTGAGAAAATATCATTCCTGATAAATCTTTTGCATTGTCTCGTACAGGTAATCACGATAGGCCCTGCGACGCTTCATTTCATCGCGGTAGCCGCCTTCAAGGGCTTTCTTGTTTTCTTTGAGCTCCACGAAATCTTCGTCTTCTTCCCTGATAGCCTTCATCTTCTCTTTGAGGGCGTCTATCTTGTCTCTGATGTTCTCCTCTTTATATTTGATCTGCGAAGCGAGCTCAGCAATTTGTTCGTCCTCCCTCTTGACCTTCTTCATAGCTTTAAGATCATCTTCTTCCTGGATGAAGCGTTTGACGATCTCATCTTTGGTCATCTTATTGACTTCCTCTATAAACGCATACGGAACTGCCGCCTGTTTCTTCCTGCTTTTTTTTGCCATACGTTCTCCCTGAATTCTCCTGCCGCCGCGGCTGTCACCATCGGCGCAGTTGCTTTCGGTTATTTCTTCGCTGCGTGCATATCATAATTGCCGAGAAAATGCCGATAAATTATTAGGTGATCTGATCTTATGGTGCAATAAATGAAGTTTTCGACTCGAGGGGATTGATCAGATCAATGGAGGGGGCAATGCTACCGTGATCTTTTGCGGCGTTGCCTTGCAAAAGGTCAGGTCTGACTCTGCTAAACACCGAGGTAGGCTGTGCGGACATGCTCGTTGCTGAGCAACTCTGCACCTGTTCCCTGAAGGGCTATCTTTCCGTTTTCCAGGACATAGGCCCGGTCGGCAATGGCAAGCGTCTGTTTTACGTTCTGCTCTACGATCAGAACTGTCGTGCCTTCTTCCTTTATTCTCTTTATGACGTTGAATATGTCCTTAACCAGGATGGGAGAAAGGCCGAGCGAGGGTTCATCGAACATTTGCAGCTTCGGCTTTGCCATGAGCCCTCTTCCGATAGCAAGCATCTGCTGTTCGCCTCCGCTTAAGGTTCCTGCGAGCTGTCTCCTTCTTTCGAGAAGTCTTGGAAAGAGGTCGAATACCAATTGCTTGGTTATTTCACGCTCCTTCTTTGCTTCCCCTTTTAAAGAACCCATGTCGAGATTTTCCTCGACGGACATTTCCACAAAAAGCCTTCTTGCCTCAGGCACATGGACCAGTCCGATTTCGATCAGCTTGTAGGGTTCCACCTTATGGATCGGTATATCATTGAAATGAATCTCGCCCTTCTTGGGTCTTAAAATGCCTGATATGGTTTTTAGGGTTGTTGACTTTCCCGCTCCGTTTGCACCGATGAGCGCTACTATCTCTCCCTGTTTTATATTAAAGGAAATGTCCCAGATTACCTGGACGTCGCCATAAAAAACATCGATGTTCTTTATCTCAAGCACTGTGTTCCTCTCCTAAGTATGCTTCAATGACAACAGGATTGTGGCCGATTTCCGAAGGCGTGCCTTCCGCTATTTTCTGACCGTAGTTAAGTACTATAATTCGATCGGAGACAGCCATGATCACCTTCATATGATGTTCGATAATCAGGATGGTTATTCCCCTTTCCGTCCTTATCTTCTGCACAATCTCTATCTGCTCGTTAATCTCTGTCGGGTTTAGTCCTGCGAAGGCCTCGTCGAGCAGGATAATCTCAGGCTGTGTAGCAAGGGCGCGGGCGATCTCGAGCCTTTTCCTCTTGCCGAGGGGGAGCCCCTTGGAGAGGACATTTATGTCGTCGGAAAGGCCCGTGAACTGCAGTACATCGAGGGACAGCTTCTCCGCCTCTGCCTTGCTCTTGATCCTTATGAAAGCCGAAGCTATGACATTGTCGAGGGTGGACATCCTCTGCAACGGTCTTACCACCTGAAATGTTCTTGCCACACCCAGCTTGCAAAGAACATGAGGTCGAAGGTTTGAAACCCTCTTGCCGCTCAAGAGTACGTCGCCTTTCGTGGGGCGGTAGAATCCGTTGATGACATTGAACATGGTCGTTTTTCCCGCGCCGTTCGGCCCGATGAGGCCCAGTATTTCATCCTTGTTGAGCACGAAGGAAACGTCGGTAAGGGCGGCAAGCCCGCCGAATTGTTTTGAGACATTCTTCACCTCAATGAGACTCATGATGACGCCTCCTTTTTGTGCTTGAAGGGTTTTAGTAATCTTCGATAATCGCCGACAAGACCATTTGGCACAAACAGGATAATCAGTATGAGAATGACGCCAAAGATAGTCATGTGTGCAGCCCCTATATATGGGAGAGAGCGTATTTCTTCCGCCAGGAAAACCATGATGACGGCTCCTACAACGGGACCCCAGTATGTGGCAGCGCCGCCCACCATAACGACCATCACTGTTGTTATGGAAATGTCATAGAGGGGAAATACGACACCGGGATCGATATATCCCATGTAGTTCATGAAAAAGGCGCCGGCTATTCCGGTGAGGACACCGCTTAAGCAAAGGGAGATTGTCTTATAAAAGGTCGTGTCTATTCCGAGGGACTCCGCTGCATCCTGGTCCTCCCTGATGGCCACGAAATAATATCCGAGCTTGGATTCCATGACTATCTTGATGAGGAGAAACGTTCCCGCGGCAATGAAGAGTATGATGTAGAAGTACCAGGTCTTGTCGACCCATGTCCTTTCCCTTATCATTATTCCCATGTTCCCCTGGGTGAAATCGACAAGGTTTTCTGTGGTTACCCTGCATATTTCACCGAGGGCAAGGGTGGCAAGTGCAAAGTAGGCGCCCCTGAGCCGCAGACAGATATATCCGACAACCAGGGAGAGCGCCGTGAGTATGACAACGCATGCCGGTATGCCCCACCAGGCCGATATTCCTAAATGGTAATAGAGGATGCCCGCTGTGTATGCGCCGAAGCCGAAGAAGGCAGCATGTCCAAAGGAAACCTGGCCCGTGTATCCGCCGAGGATGTTCCATGCCATGCCGATTACGGACCACATGAGGACGAGGATGAGTATGTGCATGATATATGAACTGAGATCCATGAGCGGGACGACGCAAAGGCCGGCAAAGATTATGTGAGGCAGGTATTTTTTCATTTTCCTAACCTCCCTTTCCTGATAAGCGATGCAATCCCTCCGGGCAGAAATACGAGGGCTGCCACGAAGATTGCGAATCTTCCCGCAGGCGCCCATCCCATCCCGATATAGGTGGCCGTCATGGACTCAAAGATGCCGAGGATCAATCCTCCGATTACGGCGCCGTTTGTTGAACCCATGCCGCCGATGACCGTAATAACGAATCCGACGTTGGTAAATTGTCTCCCCAACGCCGGGTAGAGATAATATATGGGGATGAAAAGACAGCCGGCAGCGGCAACAAGTATCATTCCAATACCGAATGTCATCATTCTGACCCGGTTCACATTGACGCCCATGAGGAGCGCCGCATCGACGTCCTGCGATGTTGCCCTGATAGATTTTCCCATATCCGTCTTGGTGAGAAATATCCACAAGCCAATAGTGATAACCACGGCGAGGACAAACGATAATGTCCACGGCATGGAGAGGGAAAGTTCTATGGGAGATTCCGACCAGAAGTCCGTCAGATACCACGCATTTGAGGCATAGCTTACCGGTGTGGACCGGTAGTCTCCCGTGAAGAATACCGTTGCAAGGTTGGAAAATACCATAGCCAGACCCACGGTGAGTATCACCAGGTTATGGGGCAGTATGGATTCCACCTTCATGACAGGGGTTAACAGATACTTCTGAATCGCAAGGCCGAACAAGAAGAGCGCGGGCGCAGCGATAAACACGGAGAGATAGGGGTCTATGTCAAACAGGGTAAAGAGCCAGTAGGCGATATACATGGCTATCATCATGAAATCGCCGTGGGCAAGGTTGATGACCCGCATGACGCCCATGACAAGCGCCATGCCGAGGCCAATCAGCGCATAAAGGCCCCCCAACATGAACCCCGCTATCAGGGTTTGTAAAAAGAGTTCAAGCTGCTCCATTCATCCCCCTTCTGCTACTTTCGCTCTCTCCACTTCGGGATAGGGTATACATATTGCGCGCTGGCATATTTCTGCGGCCAGATGGTTTCGTGTTTACCTTTGATGACCTGCATCACGAGGGTATCCATGAAGTTCTGGTTCGTGTAGCCCTCTTTATCCTGAAATTTTACGGGGCCGAAGGCGGTCATCATATTTGTCGATTTCATCGCCGCACGGATGTCATCCGGCTTCCAGGATTTTGCCCGGGTAAGGGCATCTTTTACGACATAGAGTGCTGAATATGCCTCTGCACCGTGATAGGAAGGGTAATCCTTGTAGAGCTTCTTGTATTTCTCCGCAAACTCCCTTGCCCCGGGATACGCTATCTGGGGACTCCAGAGGGTGGCTGTCATGACAAGCTCTGAAGCCTCTTTTGCATTCTGTATAAATTCCGGGATGGCGAATCCTGCCGCGCCGCCCGCATAGAGCTTGGAATCAATCCGCAGTTCTTTTATCTGTCTCATGAGGAGCGCCGCATCCATGACATACGACACCATGTAGATGACGTCAGGCTTTGCCGCTTTCACCTTCGACAAAATCGGTCTGAAATCCACCGCGCCTTTTTCATACTGTTCCTTCACGAGTACCTTAATGCCGGCTTTCTTTGCCTGATGCACCATATCCTCGGCGCCGGAGGTCCCGAAGTCTGAACTCTCGTAAAGAATCGCGATCGTCTTTGGCTTCACGACTGTATTAAGGAACGACATGAGTCCCGTTGCATAGTAGGCATTCGTGGGGTTCAGGCGGAACACGTATTTGTATTTCTGCTGGGTAATATCATCGGTCGCGCCGGTGACGACCAGATAAGAGACCTTTCTTTCCTCGGCCACCGCGGAAATCGCTTTCGAACAGGAAGAGCTGTACTCGCCGAAAACAATCGGCTGTTTTTTCACATCTATGAGTCTCTCGACTATAGACCGTGCCACTTCCGGTTTACCCTGGGAGTCCTCAAATTCCAGGACAATCTTCTTTCCTTTTACGCCTCCCTTGGCGTTTATTTCCTGCATGGCGATCTCATAGGACTTCTTTTCTATTTCCCCGAATTTCGCGTTAGTGCCCGTGAGGGGCAGGGGGATGCCCAGCTTAAGCACCTCCTGGGCATACGCAGTTACCGAAAAAAGACTGACTACAAAGATAATCGTGACGAAGAAAGACAAGCGTTTCATTTTATCCTCCTTTTTTTAAGACGGGATAGCACAAGATAAACGGCGCTATAGCGGATTTGAGTCTGCTGTTTTTTAAAAGAATTTAGTCTATAAGTCAAACAAAAATATTTTGTAAGAATTTCTAAGTGTTAACTGCAGGAAATTATGGAGGGGATAAATTCAGCATGTCCGTAAATGACTTGAGATATGGCCGGCGCTATTTTCTTGCAATGGGAAAGGTCAAAGTCGCTCCAAGCCATCCGATAGCTGATACGAGCGGTACGAATGACAGGATGAGTATCAAATAAATAATCCCTGCAATCCCCCGGGCCTCCAGTATGCCGGGCACGAATATCCGCAAGAGAAGGGCGCCTGCTCCCGCAATGAGAAGAATTGCAGACATTGTAATCTTCAGCGTCACGGCCCGCATCGGTCGCGCCATGTAATTCAGCCACCAGGTAAACAGTCCCGTCAGCATGGCAACCGGCAGGGACAAAAGCCCTGCTATCAGACAGTGCAGAGAGGTACTCTTGAATGAATCTACGCCGTAAGAGAGATAGAGAATGTTAAAGAGGACAACAGATAGAAAGAAGACGATTGGGAAATGGACCGTCATGGGATGGGGGTGTCTTTCGAGAAAAGGAAACCGGCTGATAAGGGACGAGAGCATCGCCGGCATAGCCCTTACGGGTTCCGTCTTCTCCTTCAAGAGCCCCACCTGCGGGTATCTATCAAAGACTTCCTCGCCATGGGGAGCCGCCTCAATATCGGCGCTGAGTTCGCGGGCCGCGTGGTGGCGCTTCATGTGCAGGCCGCCAGCCCACAGTTTGCTGCCGCTTACATCGAAGACCCTTCCCTGGTATGCGATGTAGACAGGGCTTCCATCCTGTCCATTGAATTGCGCGAGAGTATCCGGATCAAATTCCTTCATCGCTGCATCCCTGATATTCAGTAAAATAAGAAGACGGCGTCAAGAAAGAAAAATACCCAGCCGCTTACAGTCGCAACGCCGAGATAGAAGAGGGGCTTCTTCTTCGTCAATGCAGAGATGGACGCGAGCATAATGGATATCTGCAGGAAGATAAGGCCGTACCCGAAATTTCCCGCCCGTGCCTGCGCGTCCTTCTTTGATTTTGCGAGGGCATCGGCAGTTGCCTTGATCTCCGTCTTCTCCGCATCGTACCGTTTGATCTGCTTGTCATAGTCTCTGATCAGCTACGAATATCTGTCCATGACGGCCTTCGGCCTCTTTGCCTCCGCCATCGTCTCCAATTCCAGTTTCTGCTTCTGTATCTCATAGACATATGACTTGATGCTCTTATGCCTGATAATAGGCCCGCTGGCTCGTTTCCTTGCCCTGATTGAGAATTGCGCGGGAGGAATACTTGCCGACATAGAGCGTTGTAACAGCGGCAAAGACCGCCATGGCGGCAGTGGCTAAGGCCACCCATGACATCCACCTGTCAGGTTTCATATCAGACATACAATAGAGCCTCCTTTGTCAAAGGGGAAAACCATCCACTCCTCCCTTTGAATAATAAGGGAGGGTGGGAGGGATTTACAGTTCGTAAAGATGCTACAAATAGCCATAACATTAAAAAAGGGTTAACCGATTCAAGCTAATCCTCAATTAATTATTTGGTGGCGTAGCCAGTCTACTGGTATAGCTCCTCGCGCTCCCAATTCCCTGATAAACAGGGAATTTACAGGGAATTTTCTCTTTTTCGGCACTGAAAAGACAAAACCTCTGGCAATATGAAGGCTCATTCCCCACGTTTACAGATAGAATTCCCTACTCAACGTATCAGAAAATTATTCTAGCATATCAGGGAATCAAATTCAAGTAGCAGGGAATAGTTGGACTGAGGCAGGGAGGCTGTCTCACATATTGCCCACAGAAATGGAAATTGATTTTGCCATGTTTCAAGTTGTTCGACTATAAGAGAGTAAATAGGAAGTGCTTCGATTACTATGGTATTCTTCATATAAAGTAAATTTATAGAAAGGCAATGAGATGACTCAAGACACAGTGATCCTTAGGCGAGATGATCTTTATAAGTTAGTATGGTCAGAACCTGTCCATACATTGGCAAAGAATTACGGATTATCAGATGTAGGTCTTGCAAAAATCTGCAGACGAATGGGAATCCCTCTACCTGGAAGAGGATATTGGACTATGAAACGGAGTGGTAAAACCATGCCGGTTACTCCTTTACCACCGGCAAATGAAACAACTGTTCGCGAAGTGAGAATTTATAAGCGGGAAAAAGAAGTGAGACAAGAATCTTTTGTCGAGGAACCGGAGATCATTAAGAACGAGCGGCTTCCTGAGAATCTAATTACGGTTACACAGAGACTTTACAAGCCAGATGTCCTAACTGAAATAACGGAAAAAGCGCTAAGGAAAGCAGAACCTGATGATTGGGGACGCCTTAAAGCTTATGGCCAAGGTTGTCTGGACGTAAGAGTGAGCCGTGGCAGCGTTCATCGAGCTCTACTGATATTCGATTTCCTTATTAAAGCATTAAATAAACGTGGCTATGTCGTATCCGCGAAACCACGAGGGACGAAAATATCCATATTAGAGGAGCCAATAGATATTCGCCTTGTCGAGAGTACAAAGCGATCGGAAAGAGTCCTCACGAGAGAGGAACTGATCAAGAAAGAAAGCGACCCCTATTTCTATTTTCACAATCGTTATCTTTATACCCCGACCGGAAAGCTATCTATAGTAACAGGTTATTATGGTTCTCAGACCTTATGCTCAGACGGTAAGAAACACATCCTGGAAGATAGTCTGAATGAATGCGTAATCGGACTAATCAAGATTGCCTCGGAAATGAAAGAGATTCGAGCGAAGCGTGCGCGTGAAGAGCTTGAATGGGAAGAGGCAAGGCTGAGACGCGAAGAAGGAGAGAGGAAACTGAGAGAAGAAGAAGCGAGGTTTAGAGATTTATTGAAAGATGCTACGGATTGGAATAGCAGCCTACTGATCAAGCAATACATTGACGCTATAGAAAAAACAGTGATTGGTGAAAACTGGGAAATTGAATCAGGAGTGAAGATGCAGTCATGGTTAGGGTGGGCAAAGGAGAAAGGTAATCTGTTGGATCCTATCGCAAGTGGTCGACTACGGGGACAGGTACTTGGGTAAGGCAATTCAGAAGTCAGACGACGTGGGCAAGACTTACTTAGAATGCTCTTACTGTCCCGACCTACACTTGGCTTGACGGGCGGCGCACAATTAAGCCCGGTCATGATTAACGCTAACACCTAGTATAACGTTTCACTAATA
>PLMX01000117.1 GCA_003142635.1 Syntrophaceae bacterium
TGGTGCTGAAACCCCGTCTGTTGAGGGAGACGTTCTGTCAGGAGGGTCACCATCTCGAATTCTCCAATCCGGAAGATTCGGCAAGCGAACTTATCATTTCGGGGATCGTCTTCAATGAAATGAAAGGCGCTTATTCCTCCCCCGAGGCCCTGATGTACAAGGCCATCCAACAGCATCTCTATCCCGACACCCCCTATTCCTTCGACTCAGGAGGAGACCCCGACGATATCCCGCTTCTCACATATGAGCAGTTCAAAGCATTCCATCGCGCCTACTACTCGCCGACAAACGCGCGCTTCCTTATTTACGGCAACATTCCCACGGCGGTCCACCTGGCTTTTCTGGAAGAGATGCTTGCAGGCTTCGATCTTGTGGAGGTGGACTCGACCATCAAGAGTCAATCAAGATGGCAGGAGCCCGCGTCCATCTATGGCTCCTATCCTATCGCCAAAGAAGACGACCCAAGAAAAAAAACAGCCGTCAACATTGCCTGGATGATGGCGGAAAATGTTGAGTATGAAACAGCGCTTCTCCTTCAGATAGTTTCGGGCATGCTGGTTGGAAGCGCTGCCGGACCTCTCCGCAAGGCCCTCATAGATTCCGGGCTCGGTGAAGATATGTCCCCACTCACGGGAGTGGAGCCCGACCTCAAACAGATAGCATTTATCGTCGGTCTGCGGGGTACTGATCCTGATAAAGCCGAGAGCATCGAAGCGTTGATCATCGATACGCTAAAGGATATTGCAAAATCCGGTTTTGACCGTGCCCTCGTCGAAGGGACTCTTCACCAGGTGGAATTCAACGGCAAGGAAATTATCCGCAGCACGTATCCATACGGGATCATACTCATGGGAAGAGCCTACCACACCTGGCTGTATGATGGTGATCCCCTCGAGGGTATGAATTTCCCGCGGGCCATCGAAAACATCCGCAGGAAATGGGAAGCGAACCCGGAGCTTTTTCAGGAGATCGTGCGGGAATGGTTTCTTGACAATCCTCACCGATTGCTCTCCGTCATGGAGCCAAGTACGACCTATCAGGCGGTACAGGAGGAAGCCTTTAAGAAGAAGATGGCTTTGCTTAAGGCATCGATTTCCGGCGACGATCTAAGAAAGATCAGGACGGATGCGCAGGCTTTAAAAAAATTCCAGGCTGAGCCGGATGCGCCTGAGGCGGCGTCGGCGCTGCCCAGGCTGAGCATCGGCGACATATCGCGTTCGATAGAGACGATTGCCACGACAAAGGAGGCAATTGAAAATGTCCCGGTTATGATGCATGACATCTTTGCCAATGGCATCGCCTACCTCGATCTGGCCTTTGATGTATCCGACATATCAGAAGACCTTCAGCCCTATCTCCCCCTCCTGGCAAAGCTGATTGCCAACATGGGGGCGGCAGGCTTCGACTACGTAGAAATGGCAAAACGCATTGTATTGAAGACGGGGGGAATCGGTTATCATCTATCTGCGGGCATGACCGTGGACGGCAGGAATAACTGGCAAAAACTGATCTTCCGTGTCAAGGCCCTCCACAGGAATATTGCAGACGGAGTGGGCATAATCTCCGATATCCTCACAGCAGGGGATATGTCGAATGAAACCCGGATGCGTGAGTTAATTGCAGAAAGAAGAAATGACATTCAGGCTTCCGTTATTCCTTCGGGCCATACTTTTGCGCGGAGGTCGGCAAGTCAGGCTTTATCCGTAGCAGCATACAGGGACGAACAGTGGCACGGCAGGACGCAGCTTAAGTTTGTCAATTCGATAGCAGATAAATTCGACGAAAGAAGAAGGGAACTTCTCGAGAGAGTGACTTCTCTGCAACATATGGTTTTCCGAAAAGACAGGCTGCATATTAATTTAACGGCAGATGCAGAAGGCCTTTCACTTCTGAGAGAAAGTGCGGCCGGTCTCATCGGGCGCTTATCCGGCGGCGGTGGTACAGGAAACCAGAGTGTCCCGTCTCAGTCAACGGTTCATGTGGGCATTGCCATTCCCGCCCAGGTTTCGTATGTGGCAAAAGTTTTTCAGGCCCCTGCATACGCTGATCCACTTTCCGCTCCCATGTTTGTTTTGGCCAGAGAATTGTCGAGCGGGTATCTGTACAAGCATATAAGAGTTCAGGGGGGAGCCTATGGAGGCATGTCGCAATATGATCCGACGAGCGGCACCTTCGCCTTGCTCTCATACAGGGACCCAAACATAATCAACACCCTGAATGTTTACCGCAGGGCGGAGGAATTCATCTCGCAGAATAAGATTTCCGGAGAGGAACTGGAGAAGACTGTTATCGGAACGATAGGCGCTCTTGACAAACCCATGGATCCATCGAGCAAGGGATATGTCGCAATGATTCGCGACTTCACAGGCCTCACGGATGGAGACCGCCTGAAGTTCAGGCACATGATCCTTGACATGACGCCGGAACTGTTGCTGGAAGCAGCTTCCCGTTATTTCGCAGGGGCAGCGGAAACGGCGGTCATTGCCGTATATTCTTCGTTTGAAAATCTTCAAAGGGTCAATGAAATCCTGGAGCCGAAGCTTGAAATAGACTCGCTGGTTTGATTTTCCAGAGAATATCAGTGCGGCGCCGTACAACAAGAGCTGTATAGGAGCTTTGGAGAGCACTTAAGCGGCGCTCGTAAGTAAAGTTAAGAGCGATGAAAAGGAACGGTGACTTCCTTAAAAATTTGAGCAGTGTCACAAACAGGCCATGCACGTATTTCCCGGAAATCACGGCCCCTGTGGAAGAGGCCTTTTTGTGGAATGCAAATCTTTCCCCCCGGCAGACCGATGAATTTCTTGCGCGGGGCTGGCGTCATGTCTCGTCGTATTTCTATCGCAACAGCTGCGGCAATTGCCGGCGCTGCCATCCCATCCGCGTGCCAGTGGAGAAGTTCGAACCTTCAAAGAGCCAGCGTCGCGTCCTTAGAAAAAACACAGAGACTGAGTTCAAGATATTCGAACCTGCGGAATTTGCAGGCAAGTATATCAAAAAAAGCCTTTCGATTTACAACAGGTTCCTGAGCATCCGGTATCATAAACCTCCGTGCGATTTGAACGGATACTTCAATGAATTTTTTGTGTCGCCGACGCGCCTTCTCGTGTCGGCGCTATTCATAGACGGCAGGCTCGCGGGGAACGGATTCCTTGATCTCGGAGAAATATCCCTCTCCACGATCTATTTTTCTTTCGAACCGCGGTTCAGTTCCTTCTCTTTCGGAACCTTTTCCATCATGAAGGAGATCGAGTGGGCCCGAGAGAGAGGTCTTAAGTATTACTACCTCGGGTATTGCATAAATGAGATCAGCGCGATGCGGTACAAGGGATTATTCAGGCCCGCGGAGCTCCTGGACTTTGATAAGGGAGAATGGAAGGAAATGGATAGATCATTGGAAGCGCATAAAACAGTCTGAGGCCAGTATCTCCTTCAATCTCACCGCATGTTTCGGGGCGTACTTCGACAGTTGTGAAGCGTTGGGCGTAGAATCGAAGCCATGCCGATTTAGCAAATGTGGCGGGATAAAAAATATCCTTCCAGTGCTCATAATTACAGCCCGATGTGCCGATATAAATACAGGGGATCATTTTCTTTGACATAAAACTTTGTTTATCCTATACTTGGCCTTAATATTGCTGCATTTTTTCAGCATACGGGTTTAACCGCTGCACGAAGTCTGAGTTCGGCAGCGAGCACATTTCCCGCAGCTTGCTGCGGAGAGCATCAATACACCAATAAGGCACCGCCATGAAAGGAGAGGGGCAATGAGAAAGGTTCATTTATGTTTATTGTCGATTTTTCTACTTGTTGCAATGGGCTGCGCGTCGTTACCATCGCACTATATCGGTATCAATCCTCAGAGCAGCGATGAGGCAATTGCCTATTACACGAGTGGTCTAACCCTCGCGTCGCAAGGCATGCATAGAGCCGCGATTGACCAATTTAAAAAGGCCATCGCGGCTGATCCTAATTTCGCCGAGGCTTACCTGGGTTTGAGCAAGTCCTACTATGCCATCAATAATTACGACTTCGCCACCTATTACAACATTAAGCATTATGAGACCGAGGCCAATCGGGATTACACGTACAACGTCCGCCTGGATGTGGACTGAGAGCCGGAATCTGATAGAGATAGATGGGATCCGCATGGATGGGGGATTCGGGATAAAGTAATTCTCTATGCCTCCATCCCGGAAGCGGGAAATTACAGGAAATGACGCGGGTACCGGGACGAAGTTCTCTCTCGAGTTTGTGAGCGAGCCTGCCCATGACGTCAGGGAAAAGATAACAGAAAACCACGTCGGCATCTCCGACATTCACATTCCAGAAATTCTTGAATCTCACCTCAATCCCTTCCAACCCGATTGTGCGGAGGCGCGCCAGCATATAAGCGAGAGGGTTTACCTCAAACCCCAGCGCCCGGACACCATAGCGCCTCTTCGCAGCCCTGAGAACCCTCCCGTCCCCGCATCCGACATCGACGAGAAGGTCACCCGCGTTCATCGGTACATGATCGAGGAATGTCCTGACCTTGACCTTGGCAGAGGGGTGAAACATGGCTCCCTGCGTAATCGGGAACACGGAGACAAGGGAAAAGGCGAAGAGAAATTTGCAGACGATGAGAATCCCCATGGTAGTAAGAAGTATTATAATCCAGGTTGGCATATTTTTTCCCTTTATCATGGGAGCACCGTGAGAGATATACCGATTGACTGACGCAGCGCCCCGCGATAAATTTTCCTACTTCAGAATGCGCTCCAGTTCTTCGTGATAGAGCGCGAATGCGTCCAGATTGTTGTGCCCGCCTCCGGGAATAGTGATTAACCGGCTTTCCGTTCGGGCAAGCTTGATGAGCCTCTCACTCGAACTGTAGGGGACAACATCGTCTGCAGTGCCGTGGAATAAATAAATAGGGCAGGCGACTTTGGCAATCCACAAGTCTGTACGCATCGGATACTTAAGGATCGAAGCGACGAGCAGCCCCGGCATCAATGGATAATGATAGCCGGCGAGGTCCCGCATGTTGAAAAGCGGCGACTCCAGGATAAGCATGCGCGGCTTCGTCTCTTTTGCGAGATAGGCGGCAATCCCCGTGCCGATTGACCTTCCGTAGATTATGATCTGATTTTCGAGATAGCGCGCCTTGAGATAGGCGTAGGCAGCCGCCGCATCATCGTGCAGCATCCTCTCGCTGCGTATCTTTCCCGTGCTCTTTCCATACCCTCTGTAGTCCGGTATAAGCACATCGTAATTCAGCCTCATGAAATCGAGGGCGACTTCACCCCAGCTGCTTAGGTTTCCCGCGTTTCCATGGAAATAGACAATGACCCCTTTGGGATTGTCTGTCTTGAAATGCAAGGCGTTAATGGCAGCGCTGTCAACGCTGAGAGTTACTTCGTCAAAACGGGTGGGAAAACTATATTGGAAATCGGGCGGGAGCGCTTCAGGATAAAAGATCATGTTCTCCTGACGGAAGTAAAAGACGCCACATCCGACTATGAAACCCCAAATAGCTACTAATAGTAATTTCGCGAGTATCATCTTAAATGTCCCGCGGGCGAAGGGCGTAATTCAGTAGCGAGCGCAAACACCTTCGCTTGCTGCGGAGAGCTTCAATAAATCTATTTGTGGTATTTTCTTATCACTGCCATAACGACGCCGCCTATGCGCAGTTGTGATTTCGGTCTGATGGTCTTATATTTTGGATTGGCCGCCTCGAGGATGGTACTCCTTCCTTCTTTCCGGAAATATTTTATCGTCCATTCACCGTCTACTTCAGCAATCACAATATCGCCGTTTCGCGGCTCCCGCCCCTTTTCCACAATGACGAGGTCGCCCTCCATGATGCCCGCTCCCGTCATGGAGTCGCCGCTGACCGTGAGGAGAAAAGAAGAGCCCGGCTTGGAGATAAGGTACTCATCGAATGAGATGACATCACGGATTTCTTCTTCGGCGGGAGAGGGGAAGCCGGCGGCGACATCTCCGACCATGGGCAGAGCAAGTGAGCGGCGCGCTGGCCTCAAATATCCCTGCGCATCTTTTTCCAGCAATCCCTTGGCGAGAAGCTTATTTACCCAGAAATGGACGACGCTCTTAGACCGCACACCGAGGATATGGAGCATCTCGGAATACGTCGGCATCCGCCTGTTCTCCCGGAAAGATGCGGCGATTTTTTTCTCTACGGTTTTGATTGTTCTTCTTCCTTCTTCCATGATGGAATTCTATTAGAACCGACGTTCTAATGTCAAGAAGAATTTTGTCACGAATACTGCATTGCCACCAGGAGCAGCGGCGTGGTAATGAATCACGGGTTATGAAAAAGCGCGATAAGGGAATTCAACTGAAATATATGAAGAAGAGAGCGGCAGTCCGTCCTATTGAAGGGCGGTTCGACCGCAGCCGGAACTATCGGCGCGCAGTAGTGATCCCGGCATTGGCGGAAAGGGCGCAACTGCCCTTGACTATCGAATCGCTTTCGAACAGCATGCCTCGGGATATTCTCGGCGACACCCTTGTCCTGGTGGTCGTGAATAACCGCCTGCGGGAATCGGGCGACGCAGCAAATCAGATTGAACTCACGGAACAGATATATGATAACGCGCTCACTCTGAATTGGCTAAAAGATAAGAGTGCGGAGGGAACGCTTCCGCTTGCCTGGATCGATGCCTCTTCTCCGGGACATGAACTTCCTTCCTGGGGGGGCGTGGGGCTTGCCCGTAAGATAGGATGCGACAGCGTGCTTGCCTTTTTATTGGAGTTGAAGAAAGCGATTGCCCTCGATGATTTCACTTTCTTCAGCCTTGATGCGGATACTGTCGTATCCCCCGACTACCTGGAGACCGCGGGGCAAGAGCTTCAGAAGAGCGGATGCACGGGAGGGGTCATTTCTTTCAAACACCAAAAGGCGGATTCGGCCGAGAGTCAGGCTGCCATTGACGAGTACGAGGCATTTCTGAATTACTATGTTAAGGGTCTCCGCTGGGCCGGTTCGCCTTACGCCTTTCATACCATTGGCTCCTGCCTCTGCTTCACCGCTTCCGGTTATATCCGCGCTGGCGGCTTCTCCGCCCGCAGGCAGGCGGGAGAGGACTTCTACTTCTGTGTGGAGCTTGCGAAAACGGGCGCTATCTGTGAAATACAAAAGACCATGGTCTTCCCCTCCGCGCGCATTTCCCGGCGTGTACCATTCGGCACCGGCAAGCGCATGGCNNCGACCAGGGAATTTCTGGAGAGTCGTGGATTTCCCGACATCTGGGGACGGTTCCAGCGGCAATATAAGACCGAAGACGCGATGCTTGCCGCCTTCCACCGCTGGTTCGACGGATTTGTCACGCTTAAATATATCCACTACCTGACGGAAAAAGAATGGCCCCGGCGGCCTTTGGATGAGATTTATCAGGCCGATTTTTACCGGAGCCTCATTACGTAATTTGCACCTGTGCCTGCCGTACCGGCTCGCTTGGAGACCGTTACGATGGCACAGGGCGTCCACAATCAATTGACACGCCGGAACAATGATCCCTTGGTCCCGCATACGGGACATATGGCAGGCGCTTCCTTCTCCGCCGTCATTCCACAGACCGGACAGATATAATAGGGATAGGACTCCTGAGATTTCCCCAGGCTGTCGAGAATACTCTGATAGAGCTGAGCGTGAATTTTTTCCACCTCATTGGCATAGCTGAATGATCTTAGCCCCACCTTATGTCCTTCCGCCTTGGCCGCTTCGATCATCTCCGGATACATTTTCGTAAACTCATGCGTCTCGCCGGCAACGGCCTCCAGCAGATTTTCCTTCGTGCTCCTTATGCCATTGAGCGCCCGAAGGTGACTATGGGCATGGATCGTCTCCGCCTCCGCCGCAGCCCGGAAGAG
>PLMX01000026.1 GCA_003142635.1 Syntrophaceae bacterium
GCCTCCGCCGCAGCCCGGAAGAGACGCGCAACCTGGGGATAGCCTTCCTGGTCGGCCTTGGCGGCAAAGGCCAGATACCTGCGATTCGCCTGAGACTCACCCGCAAATGCTTCTTTCAGATACTGTTCTGTCTTCGACATCGTTCCACCTCCTCACAATTATATTTTGGAGCTTCTTCCCCGTTTACACTTCGGACAAACTCCGTAAAAATCAACATGGGTTCCAGTTATTTCGTAGCCATATCTTTCGCTGTCCGTTAAATCCAGCGCAAAATTCCGGTGAACATCGGCAATCGCTCTGCATTCCAGGCATATTAAATGGTGATGCGGTTTTTTATTCGGATCGAAGCGCTTCTTCTCGGGATCTATGGATAATTCGCGAACGTGCTTTTTTCCCCTTAAGGTCTCGAGCGTATTATACACCGTCGCAAAAGACATCATAGGGTGCTTTTTCGATACCGCCTTATATATATCGCTCGCGGACGGATGTGCCTTATTGCCCTCAAGGTATTCGAGTATGGCGAGCCTCTGAGGGGTAAGTCTTATCGGATATTTCTTCATGTGTGTCATCGGTGTTCCTTCTAATTTATAACGATTATAACATAATAATTATTATTGTAAACAATTTTTTTCAGCGGTTATAGCAGATGCAAAGGGTCGCGGATTCCGGATGTATTCCCTGCTGTTATGTGTTTTTTGACATATTGACAAGCTTCGTTTAATAGATAGAATATAGATGTTCGTGCGTCTCGTATCACTTATTTTCTTCTTTTCATGCTCTTATTCATTTGGATCGTGGTAGTGAATCCGACAGCGAGCGCAAACGCCTTCGCTTGCTACGGGGTAAGCGACCGAATGGGGAACATCGTTATTCCTTAAGGATCGGAGATTCTCCGCAGTTTGCTGCGGAGAGCTTCGACTTACTCTTTTGTTGACCTATAACTCTTGCCAGGATTCGGGAAGGGTGTGTCCTTGAGTCTTCGTAAGATCTTACCGGGAAAGGAGGGCATGTATGAACATTCTCAGAATCGATATGGGGGCCAGTGGCGGTCCAAAAGTAAGTGTTGTTCCATCGGGGGAATATGCAGGGTTGGGAGGACGGGCGCTCACCTCCTCCGTTATATCCAAGGAAGTGCCCCCGCTATGTCATCCATTGAGCGAGGACAATAAGCTTGTTATCGCGCCGGGACTGCTGAGCGGAACGAGCGCCGCTCAATCGGGCCGCATCTCAGTGGGCTGCAAGAGTCCGTTGACAGGTGGGATCAAAGAGTCCAACTCAGGGGGGCAGCCATCCCAGGTGCTGGCGCGATTGGGCTATGCTGCGATCATCCTCGAAGGAAAACCCAAAGAAGGCAATCTCTATAAGATTTTCATCAACAAGGACGGGGTGAAGATAACACCCGACAGCAGCCTCAAGCTGCTGGGTAATTACGCTCTGGTAGAAAAGATGAAGAAGGAGTATGGCGACAAGATCGCGTGCATCTCCATCGGACCTGCAGGCGAGATGAAGATGTCCGCAGCCTCAGTGGCCTTTACCGATATGGAACAGCGGCCTACCCGGCATGCCGGGAGGGGCGGTCCCGGGGCGGTGATGGGTTCCAAGGGCGTAAAGGTCATAGTCCTCGACGACACGGGTTTGTCGAACCGTACTCCAAAAGACCCGGAGAAGCTCAGAACGGCCAATAAGACATTTGTTGACGGCCTTAGGAAACATCCCGTTACCGGCGAGGGACTTCCCGCGTTTGGGACCAACATACTGGCCAATGTAATCAATGAAGCAGGCGCATATCCGACCAATAACTTCCTTGTGGGACGCTTTCCGGGAATCTCCAAGATCAGCGGGGAAACGCAGGCGGAAACGGAGAAGGCTCGCGGCGGCATTCCCACCCATGGCTGTCACCGGGGGTGCGTGATCCAATGTTCAGGTGTATACATGGACAAGGATGGTCATTACCTGACCAAGCAGCCGGAATATGAGACGGTCTGGGCCCACGGCGCGAACTGCGGTATCGATGACTTGGATGCGATTGCCATGATGGACCGCCTGGACGACGATTACGGCATTGATACCATCGAGATGGGAGCAACCATTGGGGTCGCCATGGAGGCAGGGCTGGCAAAATTCGGCGATGCCGAGGCCGCGATCAGGCTCGTTAAGGAAGTGGGGAAAGGCACAGACTTGGGGCGCATACTGGGGAACGGGGCCGCCGTGACCGGCAAGGTGTTCGGCATCGAGAGGGTCCCCGTGGTCAAGAGTCAGGCCATGCCGGCGTATGATCCACGCGCTGTTCAGGGCATCGGGGTCACCTATGCCACGAGCACGATGGGCGCCGATCACACGGCCGGATATGCAGTCGCGACTAATATCCTCAAGGTGGGGGGGTATGTGGATCCGCTGAAGCCGGAAGGGCAGATCGACCTCTCCAGAAACCTCCAGATTGCCACCGCAGCTATTGATTCCACAGGTATGTGCCTCTTCATTGCCTTCGCTGTCCTGGATCAGCCGGATACATTCCAGGCGCTTATCGATATGCTCAATGCCTTTTATGGCCTCAACCTGACCGCCGATGACGTGGTTGCGCTCGGCAAAAATGTGCTGAAGATGGAGCGGGACTTCAATGCCTGCGCGGGTTTCACGGCAAAACATGACCGGCTGCCCGAGTACTTTAAGAAGGAACCTCTGCCACCCCATAATGTGACGTTCCAGGTGACGGATGAAGATCTGGACAGGGTGTACAACTGGTAGGTGACAGTCTTTCATAGCATGCATTCGACGGGGTGGCCTGAAACGGACCACCCCGTTCGTTTATCCGGAGGAGGTGTCATAGATGACCCATCCTGAGAAATCCCATGGCTTGACGATCCCCGAGCGTACCTCTCCCAGACACATTTCACTGACAGTTGAGGCCAGCCTGATCCCGGCCTTTTCTCAGCTTTTGCAGAACGGATTTTGGATCAAGGGAAATGTCGGATGCAGCATTAAGTCGTTTCTCTGTGAACAATTCGGCCTGTCGCCTGAATATCTTGAAAAGAGGATCCAAACGATATTCATCAATGGCGATGCGGTCGATGATGTGGAGAAAGCCACAGTAGAGGATGGAGCCACGCTTTCCCTTTCCGCCGCCATGCCGGGGTTGGCTGGGGCGGTGTTACGCAAAGGGGGCTACTACGCAGCCATGCGCGACCAGATCTCTTTCAAGGGGGAGACAACATCGGCTTCCATGCAGGCCGGCAGGGTTGTAGTGAAACTATTCAACATGCCGCTCCAGGAACTGGGGCCGGTCTTTTTGGAACATGGCATCTGGGTTGAAAGCAACAAGGTTAAGGATGTCCTCAAAGCCCGGGCAGATGATTTACAGAGGGGCTGCAGGGAGGTCATTGCAGACGGCCGGAAATCTGAGTTCAAACAACTTCTGGAAATGGATTGGGGAGGGGGAGATATATTCTTACAGGTGAAAATAGTCTAACCTCCCGCTACGGGAGGAAATACACCCACCCTGTCCCCGTCTCTTAACACTTCATCGCCTGTGGCGTGCAGGCCGTTCAAAAAAATCATCTTGATTTTCTCAAGGGGGAGTTCCAGGCGCTTGAGGAGTTCCATGATCGTTGTCCCTTCGTCCACATCCATAATGCGATGACTGTGGCTTCCGGTCTTAGCCGGCGCATAACGTGCGAGAGAAGCAAATAGATTTAATTCAACCTTCATACTGTGGTCCGGGATAACAATTTTCTACGAGTGTATTATTTATTATAAATCTTATTTCTCCGCACCTCAATCATTTTATAAAGTGAAGTGGTTAACCGATTTATCTTGTTGCCCATCGGACAGGAATGGTCTATGAGATATGCAGCATGGTAAAATACCGCGCATTGACGAGGAACGAGAGTGAATCAGGATAAGAAAAAAGAATTGCATGGATCGATTCGGGATAAAGCCGCAGGCATCACAGACCCTGCGGGGCGCAGTTTGCAGACCCTGAAAGATTATGATGCCCTATCGATTGCAGATGAATATCGCATCAGCGCTCATGAGATCTACATGGAGATGCTGAAAATTGGCATCTATCCGTTGCGCTACATCCGGAACCTGGATGCGATATCCCCGGAAGAGCAGCTGAAACTGGCCGAGTCGAAGATTGCTGTGATCGGCGCCGGGGGCTTGGGCGGAAATGTCATTTTGTTACTTGCAAGAGTTGGCATCGGTTCCCTGGCAGTCGTCGATCAGGACGTTTTTGATGAAACGAACCTGAATCGCCAGGCACTCTGCAATATGAATACTCTGGGAATGCCGAAAGCGACCGCAGCAGTCTCTGCTGTTGGAGCCGTCAATCCGGGGGTAAATGTTTTTCCCCACCAGATCAAGCTCGATGCTTCCAATTGCGAAAGGATTCTTGCCGGGTCTGATGCAATTGTCGATGCGCTCGATAATGTGCCGGATCGGTTTCTTCTGGAAGGGGCGGCAAGAAAGCTGGGAATCCCGCTCGTGCACGGCACGCTGGCGGGTTTTGAAGGCTGGGTCATGACTATTTTCCCGAGTGATGCCGGACTTAAGAATATCTACGGGGCAGAGGAGGCAAAACGCATAGACAGGGAAAGTCCGCAGGCCGTTCTTGGCGTCCCCGGTGTTACGCCTTTTGTCATAGCCGCCTTTCAAACAATGGAAGTCCTGAAAATCCTGTTGGGGCGCGGGAATATTTTCCGGGACAGGATGATCCATGTTGATCTGGAGCGCGGCTGTTTAAACGAGTTTTCCTTTCGCGTCCCTGATTCCTCAAAATGAGAAGCCGCATGCGGGATACGAAAGAAGGATTGATTCCATGAAATTCAAGTATGGCCTTGAAGATCGGCCGCCTCTGGGAGAGTCTCTGCTGATGGGACTTCAGTGGTGCGCCCTCATGCTGCCTTTCCTGATAATTTTAGGTAAGATCGCTGCTGCCTATCACTTGGCCGATCCCGCCTTCCAGACGGCGTACTTGCAGAAGATGGCCTTCATCACTGCGGTCTTCCTCTGTCTCGAAATTATTTGGGGCCATCGCCTGCCTCTCATCATGGGACCCTCTTCGGTGATCCTCATCGGCATTATTTCCAGCCACGGATTTGACCTTGATGCCATATCTACGGCCGTAATCAGCGGAGGAGTGATCCTGGGTATCGCGGGCATGACAGGTGTATTCGGGCATCTCCAGCGGCTCTTTACACCCCGCGTCGTGGCGGTAGTGCTCCTGTTGATTGCATTTACGCTGACACCGACCATCATGAAACTTGTGTCGGACCCGCAGGGGACGACGCCGCAGGTGAATATGGTTTATGCCCTGGCTCTTACTTTGCTTACGTTGATTCTCCACCGGTTCCTTGCGGGAATATGGAAATCCGTTCTGATAATGATCTCGATGTTCGTCGGAAGCGCCGCCTATTTTCTCATCTTCCCGGAGAACCTCAATATGACGGTTATAGCATCTTCAAAATTCGTCGCGCCATTTTTTACGAATATGATCGGTCGTCTGTCTTTCGATGCGGGGCTTTTGATTTCCTTCTTTGTCTGCTTCGTGGCCCTGTCGATTAACGACCTCGGATCGATGCAGTCCATCAATGCTCTTATAGACACTAAAGACATGGCAAAAAGGATCAACCGTGGCGTTTTCTTTACAGGCCTCGCTAATGTCACGGCAGGGATTTTCGGCGTCATAGGACAGGTTAATTATTCTATGAGCGCGGGCGTTGTCGCTGCTACAGGCTGCATGTCGCGCTTCACCTTGCTACCGGCAGCGGCGATTCTGCTCTTGATATCCTTTTCCCCCGTGACGATAGGTTTTATGGGGATCGTTCCTCCGGTTGTGATCGGGAGCATCATGTTTTATGTGCTGTGCTCGCAGGTCTCGGCTGGCCTGCTCGTAGCGTTTGAGTCTTTGCGTGAATTGACATTTGACGACGGCATGATTATCGGCATGCCTATCCTTATAGCAACAGTGATAGCCTTCATGCCGGCCGCCTTCTTCCAAGGATTCCCCGGGATCCTGCGGCCCATTGCCGGAAACGGGTTTGTCGTGGGGGTCATTGTCGTCCTTCTCATGGAACATGGCATATTCAGAAAATCCGGGCGCTAAGCGAACTTCAGATGAAAGTGATTCAATGCTGGGATGACGGAATCGTCGATGATGTCCGTCTGACTCATATACTGCGCGGCTGCAATGCAAAAGCCTCATTCAGTCTCAATCCGGGGCTGAACCTTGAGGCGAGATCGTTCGGATGGCTCCATGAAGGGCGCGAGGTGTGGCGGCTCTCTGCAGGCGAGTTGCCCGACGTGTACGATGGATTCGAGATATGCAGCCATTCGATGACCCATTCGTGGCTGACGGATGTCTCAGCGGAGCGGTTGGCCTGGGAAGTGGGAGCGAGCCGTGATATTTTGGAGGATATTTTCAAGAAATCTGTCCTTGGATTCTGCTATCCTTTCAATGCATGCGATGAAACGGTAAAAGCCGCTCTCCGGTCTACAGGTTATATATGGGCCCGGGGTGATCAAAATGACGAAGGCCTTTTCCCGCCCTGCGATCCTCTTGAATATAATTTTAGTTGTCATTTTCTGTCTTCCGATTTCTGGCCCAGGTTTGAAATAGCGAAAGAGAGGGACGGTGTCTTTTCCTTCTGGGGGCATAGCTGTGAACTTAGAAATGAAGCCATGTGGCAGGATTTCGAAGTGATTATAGAAAAAATTTCGTCAGATGCAAGCGCAGAGTGGTCGTTCATCACTGATCTTTTTATAGATGGTTCTGTTTGATGACCATGGAGGAACTCCGCTTCTTTTTCCTTGCTATATAAACGGGCCATAGATATTCTGTTATCATCCCTGATGGATGAGATTCAAACATGAAAAAATGTTCTTTCTGCGGAGGAACAATCGAAAGTGATTTACGGGTCTGTCGATTGTGCGGCAGGGACCTGCCGGGACCCAATGCCCCTAGCATTTTCTATTGCCCTCTATGCGAGACGGAAGATACCTATTGCGACTCCACCAACAGAATATTTTGTCCCCGCTGCCGAAATTACGTGAGAGACCAGGAATGATACAACAGAAGAGTCACATCATAGGAATCAGTGCTTGAACGTTCCGTCCGCATAGATGAGAAGCTTTTCCCCTGTGGCAAGGGCCGCCGTCACTGTCTTGTCTTCCGTGTTGACGAGGTCCCAGTGAAGGGCTGAGTCATTGAACCCCATCTTCCTCTTTGCTTCTCTGGTGAGTTCTGCCGGATCTCCATTGTATGTGACGCTGTAGGAAGAACCAAGGGCAAGATGGCAGTTTCCAAACCTGCCGCCGTGATTTTCATCGTAAAGCGTATCGGCCATAAAACGGTCGATCCGGGAGAAACGCTTGTCTGTGAGGGAAAATTCTCCGACCCGGCGCGCTCCCCTGTCCATGTCAAGCTGCTTGACGGTGAAATCCTCGCCCGTATCCGCCCCGATCTTCGTAACCGTGCCTTTATCGAAGGTCATGCGCACCCCTTCCACGTAATTGCCGCTCCTGAAAGAAGGCAGATTCGCAAAATACCGACCTTCCGTTTCCCGCCAATCAGGCGAAGTGAATATTTCAAAGCTCGGTATATTATGCCCGGATACGCCAATCCAGAGTCTTTTCTCCCCCGGCTTTATCGTGAGATCGATATTCTCGGATTCGATATGAAGGTGCTTCACCTTGAGGCTGTTCAGCCATCTCTTGATTGCTGTGACTTCCTTGAGAATTGCCTGCCAGCGGGAGACGGGATCATCAAAATCCAGGTAGCATGCCTTGATAATCTGCTCCGTATACTTAGCGGACGACATCCTTGCCTGCTTCGCGAGCTCATCTGTGGGAAGAGTGCTGAGGGTCCAGCTGTAGAGGCCCTCCTCCTCCCGCTTGTTGAGGATATCCCGGAAAAACTTTCTTGCCACGAGGACCTTCCCGATTCTCAGCGGGTCAACGTTCTTCAGGTGGGTGAGGGCGTCCGGTGCGTGGAGAAATATCCTGCCGTTTATGCTCTTGTATAGTTCCTTATCCCCCGGAGGCAGATAGACGAGCTGTCTCCCATTCGCAGCCCCGTAGAAGCCGCGTTCCATGGGAACCGTCATACCCATCCTTTGAATCGGATTCATGCCCATGTGCAGTATCCTGGTATAGAGGATTTCGGCGAGTCCGAGGGCTTGGCGGTCATACTGGAGAAGAATGGTATCCTGTTTTCTGAACGGTTTTTTTCTCGCCACCTTCAATGCCCAGATGAGCACATCCGCATATCTGTTAAGTTTAATCTCCGAAAGCATGATATCTCCTCTTTCCGGATCAGTAAATTCTAATGTGTCCGATAGCCGTACCGTTCTTCGAAGATAGGGGCTGTCAGATTATCCACCGGCACATAGTCATCGGTGAGGATAATGGAAGGCCGCTCGGCGAGGTATTGCTGGAGCCGGTCCTGGGGCATGACGTGAGACATGACACCCTTGCCGTCCTTCTCCCCGATGAATTTGACGAAGTCATTCATGTCAACGCTACTCTTGCTCGCCACGATGACACGGGTGCTGATGCCTTTATTTTGCTGATCGGGCTTCGGAGAGACAAGGTGGACATTTCCCCTGCCGAACACTTCTTCGAGCGTCCGGATGTAGGAAGGCATGAACAGTCCCTTCTCGTAACTGTCAATCACATTGGCCATGAGTATGCCGTCCGGCTTCAGGAGCCGGGCCATCTGCACGGCGAACTCCTTCGTCGTCAGATGGTAAGGAATCGAGAGGTCATTGAAGGCGTCTCCCACGATGAAATCATATTTCCCTGCGTCGGCTGAATTCATGACAAACCAGCGGCCGTCCTCATTGAAGGATCTGATCCGCGTATTCTTGGGCACTCCGAGATATTCATGAGCCAGCCGCGTTATCTCCGGGTCAATCTCCACGACGTCGATCTCCGCCTTGGGATACATCAACTCAAGGGCGCGGGGCAGGGTATAGCCCCCGCCGCCGATGAACAGGGTCGCGAGGGTTCCCGACCTGTGCACTCTCCACCTCATGAGCTCTTCGTATATCATGATGTATTCATAATCGAGATGAAGAGGGTCGTCAGAGACGTTTATGGAGTGTATGAGATGGTCCAGGACAAGCGCATCGGCCCAGGTCTGCTGATCGCGTGTGAGGCACTTCCTGATCTGGAGGGTATAGTAGTCGCTTTCCTCGAAAAAATAGGTCTTGTCATCGACAGGCATCTTGAACGCATAACCATGGAATACCCAGGTGAGTGAAAGAATAATCACAGTAGAAATAACAAGGAAAACGGCAGAGGGTTTTTTTCTCGTGACAAGGCCCCCGAAGATCATGGCGGAAATTATCAGAATAATACCTACGGTCAAAAGTAAATTCCTTGTTCCCATCCATGAGATGAGGAAGAATCCCGTGGCAAAGGTGCCGATGATCGAGCCTAACGTGGAAAAGGCATAGAGCTTTCCCACCACGTTGCCCGTCTTTGCGAGGTTGTGAAGCGTAAGCTTAACCACGACGGGGGAAATCATGCCGAGGATGCAGGAAGGGATGAAGAAAATGAATGTTGTGAGGACTAATATCCGTACCATCAGGGTCGTCTGAAAATGGGCCGCGCCAAGAAGATTTGTGAGCGGCGAGATGGAAAGAGCCCCTATGCCGGAAGCGAAGAGAAGCCAGCCGAGTGTCGAAGGCCGGGGAAACCGGTCGGCAAGCAAACCGCCCACGTATGCGCCGATGCTGATACCCGCAAGTACGACGCCGATGATGCTTGTCCATGTATAGAGGGATACGCCCACATGGGGCGCCATGATCCTTCCCGCAACCAGCTCAATCACTAAAGTGCAGAAGCTGGCGATAAAAACGACGATGTTTGCTTTAATAACTTCTATCTGCATGAATAGACCTCTCGTGAAATATCAAACTCTCCGAATCAACGGGGCCGATATATAGCACGGTGACGCAAATATGCAAAGTCGATTTATCCATAGGTCATGGGTGGGCAATTCTCATTAATCTGCTTTGTTTCTTGACATCTTATGCTCATTTACCTACGATGAGGTTCTGGAGGAAAATAAAAATGGCTGATTTTAAAATTCCGCATCCCCGTTTGAAAAACTTTAAGGTCGTGCTTCTCTTCATAGTTATCTTCGGCGTATTCACCCTCTCCATGCAGGCGATCATGCTTATCACGGACTGGCTCTGGTTTAATGAGGTGGGCTATCAGAATATGTTTTACATCACCCTGATAACAAAATTGAAGATGGCAGCCCTCTTCGGCAGCGTCTTTTTCATCATCTTCTATTTGAACCTCTTCCTCGCTATGAGACTCTCCTCGCCTATTGTCGTCTTCGACACGGGCGACACCATCCAGGCGCCGCCGTGGGAGATAGAAAGCAAGAGGCTGCAGGTGCTCATCCTGGCCGCTTCCATCTTCCTCGCGCTGTTTGCGGCTTCGTACGGAACCGGCCAGTGGGAAAATTTTCTGCTCTTTACTAACGCCACATCCTTCGGCATCCCCGATCCGCTCTTCAATAAAGACATCGGCTTTTATATCTTCAGTCTGCCCTTTCTGACGCACATCTACAGCTGGCTTATGTTCACGATCATCTTCACGATCGTAGCAACGGGATTCATATATCTTACGCGCCGTTCCTTCCGCTTTATACCTCCCAGAACCTGGCAGGTTGCGCCGCAAGCAAGAATGCACATCGCCATACTGGTGGCCGTTCTTTTCCTCTGGGGCACATTCGGCGTCTGGCTGGAGTTGAACGATCTGCTCTTCACGAAGCGTGGGGTGGTCTTCGGCCCGGGATATACGGAAGTAACGACGCAGCTTTGGGTGCTCAAGACCTTGATGGGAGCCTGTATTTTATGCGCGCTCGCGGTTATTTATTATGCCTTTCGTCCCGACTGGCGCATTCCCGCCGTCGCAGTAGTCATATTTCTATTGCTGATGATCGTCGGCCGAGGCATTTATCCCTCACTAGTACAGAAATTCAAGGTGATTCCCAATGAGATCGTTCTCGAAACGCCCTACCTTGAAAAGAACATACAGTATACGAGAATGGCGTATCAGCTTCATGATATTGAGGACAAGGAATTCCCGGTAGAGGAAAACCTCACCCGGGAAGACTTGAGAAAAAATGACATTACCATGAAAAATATCCGCCTGTGGGACCATGCCCCGCTTCTCCAGACGTACGGCCAGCTTCAGGAGATGCGGACATACTACAAATTTACGAGTGTCCATAACGACCGCTACATAGTCAACGGAGAGTACCGCCAGGTGATGCTCTCCCCGCGGGAGCTTTCCTACCCGGCGCTGCCTTCGAGAACGTGGGTCAATGAACACCTCACTTACACACACGGCTATGGGGCTGTTCTTGGCCCGGTGAACCGCATATCCGCAGAAGGCCTTCCGGAATTCTTCATCAAGGATATTCCGCCGGTCTCGACAACGGACGTCAAGATTACCCGTCCCGAGATCTATTTCGGCGAGACGTCAAACGAATACGTCTTTGTCAAGGGAAAACGTCAGGAGTTCGACTATCCTGTGGGAGACAAGAACGTCTACTCGAGCTATAGCGGCAGCGGCGGCGTGCCCCTTTCATTCTGGAAGAAACTGCTTTTCGCGGCGCGCTTCGGCTCTTTCACCATCCTCCTTTCCAATGACATCACTTCCGACAGCCGTGTGATGTACTACAGGAAAGTCACGGAGCGGGTCTCGCACATCGTCCCCTTTATCGAAATGGATGGGGATCCTTACATGGTAATAACGCCGGAGGGTCGCCTTGTCTGGATCCTGGACGGTTATACCATTACGGATCGGTTCCCTTACTCGGAACCCAGTGCCAAGATGGGTAACTATATACGCAACTCCCTCAAGGCGACGGTCGACGCTTATGACGGCTCGGTAAAACTCTATGTTAGCGACGCGAAGGATCCGATCATACAGACCTACTCGAAAATATTCCCGGGGGTCTTTAAAACTATGGATGAGATGCCCGCAGAATTGAGAAGCCATATCCGCTACCCGCGGGCCATGATGGCTCTGCAGGCGCGCATGTACGGTGCATATCACATGCAGGACCCCCAGGTCTTTTACAACAAAGAGGACCTCTGGACGATCCCGGGCAATCATGCTCCCGGTCATGATTCGGAGATGGAGCCGTATTATACAATCATGAGGCTTCCGGGGGACAAGAAAGAAGAGTTCATCCTTCTGCTGCTCTTTAACCCGAGCAGGAAGGACAACATGTCTGCGTGGATGGCGGTTCGCTGCGATGCGGCGAACTACGGCAAGATGATCGTCTACAAATTCCCCAAACAGAAGCTGGTATACGGACCGAGCCAGATCGAGGCGAGGATAGACCAGGATACGGAAATCTCCAAACAGCTTTCCCTCTGGAACCAGAAGGGTTCACAGGTCATACGGGGGAGGTTGCTTGCCATACCAATCGAAAAGGCTATCATATATTTTGAGTCCCTTTACCTGGCGGCGGAAAAAGGACAACTTCCTGAGTTGAAGCGGGTCATCGTGGCTTACGGCAACTCCATCGCCATGGAGGACAATCTCGAGACATCCCTGCAGCGCATCTTCGGCGCCAAAGTGATGAAGGAAGAAAAAGTTCCTGCTCTCGAGACAAAAGCGACCTCTGCGAAGGAAAAGACTGACAGGCAAGCGGCACTCGATGCCCTCAGTCATTACAGGAAGGCGCAGGAATCCCTGAAACTCGGCAACTGGGCCAGTTATGGAGAAGAGCTCAAAAAAATGGACGAGATATTGAGAGCGATAGAAAAAAAGAAATAAGATATATGTCAGAAGGGAGGACAGGGCGATGCAAAAAAAATGGAAACGAATTCTTGGCGCTTTGTGCATTTTGATCCTGCTTCCGTGTGCAGGGTGTGCCACAATGGGTTTGAAAAATTATGGGAGTATCGCGCCCGACGGGGGCGTGATGGAGGCTTTTGACAAATTTCAGGTCAACCCCAATTATGACTATTTTTACAGTGGGTCGGAAGTCTATCCCAGTGCGGTTATCGGATTGGACAAATCCTATACACTGGAATCAGACCTGTGGAAAAAGGTCGATATGACGCCGGCAAAGCTCCGGGAGATTGTTATGAGCATGAAGAACAAGGCTGCAACCGTGAACTTCGCAGTTGCTCTCCACGGATTTGCCATGTTGGATGACAAGGGCAAGCGGATCGGGGTCTGGTATTCCATCCTCGAGGCCGCAACTAACGCCTCCGTCAGGATGAAAGACAGCAAGACGGTTTTAATCGACACACCGGACATCAACACGTGGCTGCAGTTTGAAGATGGCAGCCGCCTTCGTATGAGATAAGTGTCGTCTGCGTTTGCGAAGGGAACGAAAAACCCCCTTGCTCCTCATCGTAGGGAACAAGGGGGTTTGTTATTCCTGAGACCTGCACTGATAACGTCAGATCATCTTAGCGAGCTTATCCACGGCCTTCTTTACATTTTCTGGCTGCGGCCCTCCGGCCTGTGCCATGTCTGGCCTGCCGCCACCGCTGCCGCCGATGATCGGCGCTATCTCCTTGATGATATTTCCTGCGTGGTATCGGTCCGTCAGGTCTTTTGTCACCATACAAAGCAGCATAGCCTTATCTGCGGCCTTGCTCCCGAGAAGGATGATGCCTGACTGGATTTTATCCTTAAGTCTGTCGCCAAGGTCGCGCATGGTCTTCGCGTCAGTCGCGTCCACCACAGCGGCGAGGACGTTTATTCCTTTTACCTTCTTGACCTTCTTGACAAGAGCCGCCATGTCTTTTCCTGCAAGCTTGACCTTCAGCGCCTCCACTTCTCTTTCCATATCTTTCTGATGCTTGAGGAGTTTCTCAACCCTTTCTGAAAGTTCGAGGGGATTAGCTTTCAGCAGCGACGCCGTTTTTTTCAGCTCTCCTTCGACATCATGCACGTATTTCAAGGCGGCCCTTCCGGTCACGGCCTCGATTCTCCTTACGCCCGCAGCTATGGCTGATTCATGGATAACCTTCAGAAGACCGATGTCTCCCGTTTTCAGCACATGCGTGCCGCCGCAGAGTTCCATGCTGACGTCGCCCATCTTGACGACCCGGACCTCTTCTCCGTACTTCTCATCGAAGACAGCCTGGGCCCCTGTCTTCATCGCCTCTTCACGGGCAAGAATATTGGTTTGAACGGGAACATTACTCCTGATCATTTCGTTGGCGATGGACTCGATCCTGTCGAGTTCTTCTTCCCCGACCCTGGAAAAATGGGTGTAGTCGAAACGGAGCCTTTCCGGGTTGACGAGAGAGCCGGACTGTTTGACATGATCACCGAGGACACTTCGGAGCGCGGCGTTCAGGACATGGGTGCCGGAGTGATGCGCCTCCGTGGCCCGCCTCACCCCCCTGTCCACCTTCAAGATTGCGTTCTTGCCTGTCTTGATTTCCCCTTTCTTGAGCTTCCCGATATGCGTAATCAAATCTTCGACGGGACGCTGCGTATCCCATACCTCAAAGACGAATCCGTCCCCTTCAATAATCCCCGTATCGCCGACCTGTCCGCCGGCCTCGCCGTAGAAGGGGCTTTCCGCAGTGAAGACCTCCGCCTTTTCCCCTTCTTTCAGATTCTCCACAAGCTCATCATTTTTCAGGAGGGCCAGGATGTTCGAAGGGGCCTCTGTCATGCCTTCGTAGCCGACGAATTGCGTCTTGATCCCCTGGAGGGAGAGTTTCTGGTAGCTTGTCGATACTGCCTTTTCGCCGCTTCCCTTCCATGACTCCCTTGCCTTTTCCCTCTGAACCTCCATGGCCTTTTCAAATCCTTCCATGTCGAGGGTGAGGCGGTCTTTCTTTACGATATCCGCAGTCAGATCGACGGGGAAACCGAACGTGTCGTAGAGCTTGAAAACCACGTCGCCGGGAACGATTGTCTTTCCGGCCTTCTTAAGGATCGATACTTCATCACCTAATATCTTCAGGCCTGCGTCGAGGGTTTCTATAAAGCGCTGTTCTTCATTGAAGATGACCTTCTTTATGTATGCCTCCTTATCGATCAGGTCGGAATAGACATCCTTCATCCCATCTACAACCACAGAGGCAACCTCATGCAAGAACGGCTTGTCTATGCCGAGGAGCTTGCCGTGGCGGGCGGCTCTCCGCAGTATCCTGCGCAGGACATAGCCTCTCCCCTCGTTGCTCGGAAGAATCCCGTCCCCTATCAAAAAAGTTACTGCCCGGCTGTGATCGGCAATGACCCTGGTCGAGATATCGGTCTCTTCACTTGACCCGTACTTCTTCCCGCTGATCTTTTCCACAAACCGTATAAGGGGCTGGAAGAAATCCGTATCGTAGTTGCTCTTTACGCCCTGGACCACCGCTGCGAGGCGTTCGAGTCCCATGCCTGTATCTATATTCGGTTTCGGCAGAGGATTGAGATTCCCGTCTTTATCGCGATCGAACTGTGTGAATACATGGTTCCAGATTTCCAGATGGCGATCGCATTCGCAGAGCACGCTGCAGTCCTTCCTGCCGCAGCCGACCTCTGGTCCCTGGTCGTAAAGAATTTCCGAGCAGGGCCCGCACGGACCGGTTTCACCCATCATCCAGAAGTTGCTCTCCATCCCCATGCGGACGATCCTTTCGACAGCAACGCCCATTTCCTTGTTCCAGATTTCAAAGGCGTCATCATCGTCCTCGTAAATGGTAATCCAGAGTTTCTCTTTCGGAAGCCCCATTCTATTCGTGAGGAAATCCCATCCCCAGAAAATGGATTCCTTCTTGAAATAGTCGCCAAAGGAAAAATTCCCCAGCATCTCAAAAAAGGTGTGGTGGCGGGCCGTGTAGCCGACGTTTTCCAGGTCATTGTGCTTTCCGCCCGCGCGGACGCACTTCTGGGAGCTTGTCGCTCTCGTGTAACCCCGGTCCTCCAAGCCCAGAAAACAGTTTTTAAACTGCACCATTCCCGAATTGGTAAAAAGGAGCGTAGGATCATCCTTAGGGATAAGCGATGAACTCGGCACAACAGTATGTCCATTCTCCTCAAAGTATTTTAAGAACCTCTCCCTGATTTCACTCCCCTTCATCCAGTAAACCCTCCTTCGATCTATTCAACATCTCAAAAATCAGGCCCGGCGGAAAACCCTTTCCCATCAGGCTCTGCGCTAATCTCCTTTTTTCTTTATCATCGATCTTGCGGTCGCTGCCGTCCAGCTTCTTTCTGATCAAAAGAATGACGGCCTTCCGCTCTGTCAGTTCTTCACGCGCCTCGGTCAGAACCTCCCTGATCAGAGGCCGCGAAATTCCTTTTTCCTCGAGACTCGCCTCAATCCTGCGGTTGCCAAAAAGCTTGTTCACCGCAAGATTCCGGGCCCATTGCCTGGCAAATGATTCATCATCGAGATAGTTGAGTTCCCGGAGCCTTGCTGCGACTTCCTCCACGGTGGATTCGTCGAATCCCTTTTCCTTCAGTTTGGCCCGCAATTCCTTTTCACTCCTTGCCCGCATGGCAAGGAGCCGAAAGGCCCGCTGCTTTGCTTTCTCCTGAGGGGAGGCTTCCTTCGGCATGCCTTCTTCGACCCTTAGTGCATCATTTCACTATTAAGGTGTCATATCGACTGAAGGGAGATATCTTTTAATTTTATCCCTTAAGATTTCTCGCTACGCTCGAAATGAAAATACTACATGGAAATTTCCAAACTGTGGCATAAAATACGTAACCGAATTTATGAACCAGTATTTTTAGCCAGCAAGACCGACCTTTTCCCGGACTTCATCTTCAAGCTGCTTCAGAAGATCCTTATTCTCTTTAAGGAAGGTGCGCGAATTATCCCTGCCCTGGCCGACTCTCTCGCCTTTATAGGAATACCAGGCCCCGCTTTTTTCGACAATGCCATTTTCTACGGCAAGATCGAGAATATCACCCTCTCTCGAAATACCTTCTCCGAAGATGATGTCGAATTCCGTTTCCCGGAAAGGCGGAGCGACCTTGTTCTTGACCACCTTCACCTTTGTTCGGAATCCGATGATCTCCTGCCCTATCTTAATGGATGTCATTTTTCTGATGTCGAGACGCATGGAAGAATAAAATTTGAGGGCGTTGCCTCCTGTCGTAGTTTCCGGGCTGCCGAAGAAAACGCCTATTTTCATTCTTAGCTGGTTTATAAAGATCACTGTGGTCTTGGATTTGCTGATGCTGCCTGTGAGCTTGCGGAGCGCCTGTGACATTAACCGGGCCTGGAGGCCCATCTGGGCATCCCCCATCTCTCCCTCAAGTTCCGCCTTAGGGACTAAAGCAGCCACGGAATCTACTACGAGAACATCCAGTGCTCCGCTTCTCACGAGCGTCTCTGCAATCTCCAGGGCTTGCTCACCCGTATCCGGCTGGGATACGAGGAGATCGTCGGTATTCACGCCGATCCTCTTCGCATAGCCTACATCGAGGGCATGCTCTGCATCTATAAAGGCTGCCAGGCCATTTTTCTTCTGGGCTTCCGCGATGATATGGAGGGCAAGGGTCGTCTTGCCGCCCGCTTCCGGACCATATATTTCTATGACCCTCCCGCGGGGAACCCCTCCCACACCGAGGGCGAGGTCAAGGCTCAGTGATCCCGTCGGGATAACGGCGATATCAGATACGTATTCACTCCCTCCCAATCTCATGATGGAACCTTTTCCAAACTGCCTCTCGATCTGCGTGATAGCCAGATCGACTGATTTTTCTCTATCGATATCTGATCCCATAATCACCTCCATAAAATATAAAAATAAATCATATTACCAATACTCTAACCGCTGCTCATTCGGGGAAAGGGAAGTGCGAGAGTTTTGTGTAAATCGCCCCCGTCGGCCTCAGTTCACTCTTGAAGAGCGTGAGGCCGCTGATAGTAAAGCTTCCCGCATTGTAATCTTCATTTTTCTTGACAGCTTCTGCAAGTCCATCCAATCCCCTGGGTTCTTTGATGCGCGCAAGGGTCAGATGCGGCCGGAAGGGCCTTTCCTCTTTCTTAAAACCATACTCCTGAAACCCTGTATCTATCTCTACCTGAAGGCTGATCAGCGCATCTGTGTCGCCGTCAAGCCCCAGCCACAGAACGCGGGGCCGGTTCAAGCTCGGAAATGCCCCCAGATTTCTTACATTCAGCATCAGCGCCTTCATATTTGCAACGTTATTTTTTACCACAAGGGAAATATTTGCAACATCCGATTGATAGACATAGCCAAAGAATTTCAGCGTCAGGTGAATACCTTCCGGTCTTACCCAGCGTATGTCTCCCCCGATGGTCTTCTTTAGCCTCTCCTGAATCTTGATAATCTCGTTGAATATTTCCTCGGGAGGGTCGACCGCCAAGAACGCCCTCATGGCTTTCTCATCGCTCATCTTCAAGCTCGCCTGTCAGGTATCTCTTAAGCATTATGAGCGCCGCCTGAGACATCATCGTCTTGTTTCTCCGCCGGTCCCACCGGAAGTTGTGATGCCGGCAGAATGTTGTTGTTCCATTTGCAAGGGCGATAAAAACAGTTCCCACCGGCTTCTCTGTCGTTCCGCCTGCGGGGCCGGCAATCCCCGTTGTTGAAATCCCGAGATTGCATTTCCCGAGTCTTCTCACACCCTCCGCCATAGAGACGGCGGTCTTCTCGCTTACGGCGCCGAATTCTTTCAGCACATCTTCCGGCACTCCGAGGAGGTCGGCTTTGCAGGCATTGCTGTAGGCAATGACACCCCTTTCAAGAAAGGCGGAACTGCCAGGCACATCCGTAAGGCGATCGGTGACGAGACCGCCCGTGCAAGACTCCACAACAGCAAGGGTAAGATTCTTGTCTGTCAAGAATCCGGCCACTATGCCTTCCAGCGTATCCTGGTCATAGGCGAAGATATAGTGCTTAAGCATTTCTGATACGAGCCGATCGGCGGCTGTGATACTTTTTTTCGCGTCTTTTTCAGTTGGGGCTATCGCTGTCAGGACAATCTGTATCTCCGGGAAATTCGGATAAAAACCGATATTCACTCCGAGGCCGGCGAAGTCAACATCTGCAAGAAGCTGATCCACATTGGCTTCGGTGATGCCGGATAATTTGATAGTCCTGCTTTCCACATGCCCTGCTTCGTCCTGAAATTCCCTCCTGAGGATGGGGATGACGCCGTCGGGAACCATACTCTTCACTTCCGACGGCACCCCGGGAACGACGGCTATTATCTTCCCATTCCGCTTGAGAGCGTATCCCCAGGCCATACCCACAGGATTCTTTATCGTCTCTGCTCCCTCCGGGACATGGGCCTGCTTCTCGTTGTTTGCCGTCCATTTGAGACGAAATTTTTCAAATCTGTCCCTGATATGTTTGAGGGCAGCCTGGTCGGTATAAATGTCGAGACCAAAAGCCCTGGCTACGGCGGAAGTGGTGATATCATCTGCCGTAGGACCGAGACCGCCGGTGACAACGACGGCATCTGCAAGGGACATGACGTGATTGAGTCCCGTCTTTATTGCGCCCTCATCATCGGGAACGGACATTATGATCGATGTCTGCCATCCCTGTGCTTGCAGCTGGCGGGCAATGAAGGAAGAGTTTGTATCCTGTGTCTTCCCGCTCGTCAATTCGTTGCCGATGGTTAGTATGCCGACTTTCATATGAATATATCTTCAATCAGAAAAACATTATGCCGTGCAATTTGAGATCTTACATGCCCCAGAACTTGATGATAAGGAGGAGTGCGATGTTGGCGTACATGCCTGCAACAACATCATCTATCACGACCCCATAGCCGCCGGGGAGTCTCCTATGGAAATACCCTGCGGGGAATATCTTGAGAATATCAAATAAGCGGAAAAGGATGAAGCCGATAAACACATGCAAGACCGTCGGAGCAACCAGGAACATGGTCCATTGAAAACCGACCATTTCGTCGATAACAATGAGAGATGTGTCCTTTTCGCCAAACAGCTTCTCAGCTTTATTGGATACATAACATGCCAGGCAGGTGAAGGCCACCACAAATACAAAATACAGGCTCCAGGACAACCGGGAAAAGGCCAGATATATCGGTATGCCAACAATTGTGCCGGCAGTCCCCGGAGCAAAAGGGACCAGCCCGCTGCAGAAACCGGTGGCAACAAACTTGATTAATCGGTCAAACAGAAAGGCACCTCTTCTTAGATGAGATATGCGACAGGTTTGTCTTTTAGGCAGCAACAATACCTTCTTTTCATAACCCTGTCAACGGCATTGAAAGACGTTATGGCATCCTTTTCCTTTTCTTGACACAAAGAGGAATTTTACCGTATACTTGGCCACTATAATGTTTACGCGTGAAAAATGAGAATCAGAATAACGACAGAATCGCTGGATACCTTGGGCCGTGAAGGTCTGGCCCTGGGCTTCTTTCACGATGAAAGGCCCCCGAAGGGACAGTGTGGCTTCGTGGACTGGCGCCTCAACGGCATGATTTCGAGAGAGCTCGCCCGTGGCCATATCGCCGCAGCATTCATGGAGAGAATTATGATTGCCTCTCCCCCGCGTATTCCCGCCTCCAAGATTCTGCTTCTCGGCATGGGAACTTTGGCTGAACTTACTGACGATAAACTTTATCAGGCGGGATATCATCTGTCGGAGATAATGGATGGTATCCTCTGTAATGATTTCGCCTTTGATCTTCCCGCCGCCGGCAGGTGCCATTTGTCTGTATCTGCAATAACAGAATCAATGATTCGCGGATGTTTTGATTTTCTGTCGAGAGACATCGAAAAATGGGCGACCTCTTCTACGACCATCCTTGCCGATGAGTCCTATCTCGATGAAGTTGTCAGCGGTTTGCATAATTTCAGGATCAACGCGAGAGACATATCCATCATCGAAATTGAAGGTTCTCCGGAGAAAACGATTATCTGATCCCTGCCGGCGCACCCGACCCTCAAGTACGTTCCCCCAATGATCTTGGCGGCTTTTTCCCTTCGAGAAAATTTTCTTGACAATAGAACGATAGTTCTATTAGTCTGTTGCTATGGAAAAAACGGAGGTCATCCTGTGAGCGAAATCCTCTTCAGTCTTTATTCATGGCCCCAGGCCATTATCCATATCGATGGCGACGCCTTCTTTACATCCTGTGAGGAGGCCATTCACCCGGAGCTTAAAGGGAAGCCCATCATCACAGGGGGAGAGCGGGGGATTGTCGCCTGCGCCAGCTATCCCGCAAAAAGGCTGGGGATCAAGCGCGGCGTGCCCCTCCATGAGGCAAGAGCCCTCTGCCCGGAGCTTATTATCCTACCCTCCGACTATGAGACCTATAGCCTCTTTTCCCGGCGGATGTTCAACATCATAAGGCGCTTCACCCCGCAGGTGGAAGAATACTCCATCGACGAGGCCTTTGCAGACATCACGGGCATGCGCAGGGCCCACCATGCCTCGTACGATACCATCACTCTGCGGATAAAAAGCGAGATTCAAAAGGAGTTGGGTATTACCATATCGGCAGGGCTGAGCCTCACCAAGGTCCTCGCCAAGGTGGCTTCCAAGCATAAGAAGCCGGACGGCTTTACCGCCATTCCCGGAAGATTGATTGCCCGGTATCTCAAGGACCTGCCGGTGGAAAAAATTTGGGGCATAGGCCACGCCACAGCCAGTTATCTGGAGAAAATGAAGGTCAGGACCGCCCTCGAGTTTGCCAGGCTTCCGGAACGCACCATGGAAGAACGCTTCAGGAAGCCCGGGGTGGAGACATGGAGAGAGCTGCGGGGCGAATCCGTATATCCCGTATCGCCGGAAGAGAAGAGCACCTATGCATCTATCAGCAAGACGAAGACATTTTCACCCCCGACATCCGACCGGGAATACCTCTTCGCCCATCTCCTGAGAAATATGGAATCCGCCTGTATCAAGGCGAGACGCTATTCCCTGGCCGCCCGGAAGATCATCCCCTTCCTGAAGAAAAATAATTTCGATACGGCGGGCTGCGAAGTAAAGCTGACACGTCCCTCCGTGTATCCCCTGGAACTCTCCCCCCTTCTGCAGGAGCTTTTTGACGGGCTCTATGAGGAGAAGGATATCTACCGGTCCACAGGGATCGTCCTTGTCGACCTCGTGCCCGACACCCCCGTTCAGTACTCCCTCTTTGAAGATCCGCTGAAAGCGGAGAAGATCAGGCAGCTCTATGAGGCGGCCGATACCCTGAGCGGGAAGTACGGCAAGCATACCCTCCACCTGGGCGGCTCGCACGCAATTGAGGTCTTCGGCAAAGGCAGGCGTGGGGCGCCGACGGTGAGGGAACAAACCCGCATGTATGGTGAGACGAAGCGCAAACACATGGGACTTCCCGTCCTCCACGTGAAAACGTAGAAACGGAAAATGTTTTCACAAGCGCGACGTAGCAAGGAAGATGCAAGCTTTGCGTTCTTTTCCCTTGACAAATTCATGTCAATACGGGTAATTATGACCATAATTATGGTCAACTAAAATTGGAGTCAGATTATGAAAACACTCTCATTATCCGAGGCAAAAATGAAATTCAGTTCCATCGTGGACATGGTAAGTTCCACCGATGAGGAGATCGTTATCACAAAAAACGGGCGGCCCGCGGCCATTATCATCAGTCCTGATGAGTATGAAAGTATCAAGGAAACAGCCAATATACGCTCAGACGCAGCCTTGATGAAGGAAATCAGCCAGGGGCTTAACTCATTGAAGGCAAAACGGGCACAAGTCTTCACCCTTGACGAATTATGAAACCAATCCTTCATACACTGAGGATGCCGGAAGAAATAGCCTCTTTGATTCGTGGGATGCATCCGGAATTAAAGAAAAAAATCAAGGCCGGGCTCAAGGCAATCATGGAAGCGCCGCACACGGGCAAGATACTGCGGGATGAATTGGCTGGATTACGCAGTATGCGGGTCAGCAAATTGAGGATAATCTACGGCGTCTCGAAAAAAGAGATTCAAATTGTCGCCGTTGGTCCGCGTATCAGGATTTACGATGAAACATACAGGCTCCTCCAGAAGGAGAAACGGAAAAGCACATAGAATTCCGGGAAGCATTTGATAAGCTGCGCTATAACATTTCTGAAACTCTCGGCTGTTCCTTAAGAATGGAAGATTCTCCGCAGCTTGCTGCGAAGAGCGTTAATACGGGTGGAAACATGTGTATTGGAGAAAAATGTTTCCGCCGAATCAAGGGGGCTCCATGTCTTCCTGTTATCAGCAAGTTACCGACGATGAAAATTATTCAAGCTTTCCTTTGGACATCGCTGAGTCTAAACATAGTTTTAAGGGTACTGAATTTATCTTCAGCGTTGAAGGTATCAACAACCAAATAAAAGGCCGAATTACAGAAACTCTTGATGAAAACAAGAAACAGCCTTTCTATTGGGAAGTGAGTCATTATTATTCACCTACCCTAAGTGGTCATTTTCACTATCCGTCGGTTAGAGATACTTGCACTTTTGATGAAGCATACCGGCTAATGACTGGATATCTTGCGAACATGCAGGAGCCTCTTCAAGAGAACGACTGTTATTAAAAAAAGAAAACATTCTTCTTCATACGTCCATACTGCGGGCTCCGGCAGACCATTGTGTTAGATCAATCATTTCAAACACAAATCCTCACAATATTTCATCCACTATAGGCGCTGACTTGTAGGCGGCACTAATAGTGCGCCGTGAAAAGGCGCTGTTTTTCAACGGGTGCGAATCCCGTCCGGCAACTTTCGCTCCAGCCGGTAGCAATCAGGGCAGTCGTGGAGGCAACGAAGCGGCTGAAGCCTCTGATGTAGAGGGTCCTTAAGGGACTTGGCGAGCATGCAGGCCATAACGCGAGTGAACGCTGAGCAGGCCTCGAAAACACCAATGCGGAAGCCGACCCGGCTATTGGACGGGGAAAGCCGCTGTCACAGGTGAAGTGAGCGAAACGCAGCCTGTGGTTCCGCCGGGGTATTAGCGATGGCATGCATGAAAGAGGGAGACAGACGCAACACGGGAAGCCCCGTTGCGTGGTCAAGCGCGAGACCAACTGGAAGCCCGCGAGGGCCAGGCCAGGCGCGATGGGGTGGCGGAGAGGCCCGTATGACCGATGAAGTCGGGTAATGCCGATAGAGGGAAGGGGCCTTGGTTCAAGGTCAACGCAACAAGTGGGAAGGGGCAGGAGATTGGGAAACCTGAGAACTCCAATTAGCGTTCAGAAACTACAGACGGCGTTACATGCCAAAGCGAAGGAAGAACCCGGCTATCGTTTCTATCTTCTTTACGACAAGATTTACCGACAAGACGTGCTCGAACACGCCTACCGAATCTGCAAAGCCAACAAGGGAGCAGCCGGGGTGGATGGAGTGCGTATCGAGGACATCGAAGCGACAGAGGTGGAACAATGGCTTGGGGAACTGGCGGAACGGCTGAGGAAGAAAGACTACACACCGGAAGCGGTCAAGCGGGTATGGATTCCGAAGCCAAACGGTAAACAGCGTCCCCTGGGGATACCGACAATCACTGACCGAGTGGTTCAGACGGCGGCTACGATTGTTTTGGAGCCCATCTTTGAAGCGGATCTGCAATCAGAGCAATATGCCTACCGAGCAGACCGAGGGGCGCAAGATGCGGTACGAGCGGTTCATCGACTGCTTAACACCGGACACCGACACGTCATAGATGCGGACCTGTCTGGCTATTTTGACAGCATTCCGCACAAGGAATTGATGAAGAGTGTGGCCCGACGGATTTCGGACAGGCACATACTGCACCTCATCAAACAATGGCTGGAGGCTCCGGTCGAGGAAAATGATGGACACGGCCACCGGAAGCGAACAACGACCAACCGGGACGCCGGACGCGGCATTCCCCAAGGCGCACCCATCTCACCGTTACTGTCGAATCTGTACATGCGGCGGTTCATTCTGGGATGGAAGCAATGGGGATGTGAGCGAAGCTGGTCGGCGCACATTGTCAACTACGCAGATGATCTTGTAATATGCTGCAAGGTGCAGGCTCACGAAGCCATGGATGCCATGCGCAGGATCATGGAGAAGCTAAAATTGACGGTGAACGAAGACAAGACACATCTGTGTCTGATACCGCAAGAGCGATTTGACTTTCTCGGCTACACCTTCGGGCGCTGCTATAATCGTGTGACCGGACGCGCCTACATCGGCACCCGGCCCTCGAAGAAGAGCATCAAACGAATGGTGGAAAGCATCACCGAAGAGACGAATCGCCGCCGTGCCATACTGGATGCCGAGTATGTGGTGGGACAACTGAATCGGAAACTGACGGGCTGGGCGAACTACTTTTGCCTTGGACAAGTCAGTACCGCCTATCAGTCCATCAACATCCACGTTACACATAGGCTCCGCCGGTGGTTATGCAAGAAGCACAAGGTTCAAGGCAATGGGGGAAAGCGCTACACCAATCAATACCTATATGATGAGCTTGGATTGATTAATCTGCCGAGAAGAACCCATGACCTTCCGTGGGCGAAAGCATGACATCTTGTCCGAGAGCCGTATTCGTTATGTGACGGCCGCACTTATGTTGCGTAACAAGAGTAACTTGTTGATCTTATAGGATTTAGGAATATGCGGCCGTCACATAAGCGAAGTACCATGTTGTTAGAGTGACTTTAGAAAAGTCAGCAGTGCAGAATTGTTGGACCAATGTTCGACAGCGACCGCAGATGATTGAGGAACCTCGCATTGGGCAAGCGCTTTGGCCTTCATTTCAAGATCGACCTCTGCATATATGTGTGTGGTATCGAGAGAGACATGTCCCAGCCAGGCACGGATAGTGTTAATGTCAACACCGGAACGTAACAGATGTACGGCGGTAGTGTGTCGGATGGAGTGGGTGCTGATGGGCTTGGCGGATAAGCCGGGCAACTTTCGACTCGCATCTTGAACAGATCGTTTAACGAGAGCTCGGATTCCGAACCGAGTGATGGGTTGTCTGCGGCGGTTTAGAAAAACTGGCTCATGGGGCTCTCGTCCGGCAATAAGAGGAGCCAATTTACTAGCCGTTTGCGGCCATAAGGGGCAGCGGCGCACTTTGCCTCCTTTGCCCATAAGTGTGACAGAGGGAGGAGTGTCAAGATCCAGATCGGCAATGGTAAGCTGTGCTGCCTCGGATGCCCTGGCACCTGAATTGTACAGAAAAAGCAACAGTGCATGATCTCGACGGCCTTGTGATCGTTGACTGTTTGGGGCATTGAGCAATGCATCCATTTCTTGTTTTTCGAGATAGGCCATGGAGGGGTTGGAGGTTTTCTTAAAGGGTATCGAGCGAATTTCGGCAAGCCATGCGATGTGCTCCGGGTTGCGCTCGCTGATAAATCGTGCGAGGGCATGGAGGGCAGCGAGGCGCTGATTGCGTGTGGAGATTGAGCAGCCACGCTTTTGTTCAAGTTCAAGGAGGAATTGGCGGATAGTATCTGCACAGATATCCTCAATGGCGAGCTGATCTAAGGATTTGCCGAGCCTTTTTGCTACGAATGGAAGGAACAGTATCAGAGTGTCCCGATAGCTTCTCTGAGTATTGTGTGCAAGATTGCGATCATTGACAAGATATTCCAGAAGGAAACGATGGATCCATGGAGCCAGAAAGAAGATGGTCTTCATGAGTGTCCTCCTTCTATTGCATACCGATGGAAACGCAGGCTTGCTTCATGCAAAAGCTCAGGTGTCATTGTTAGGTAGCGTTGTGTAGCTGTGACATCGACATGTCCCAAGTAAGTTGATAAGCAGGGCAGCAGACTTTGCACGTCTGCTCCCTCCCGGTACCAGGAAATGAGCCGGTTCAATGCGAACGTGTGGCGGATGTCGTGGAGACGTGGTTGAAAGCGTGCCCCATCTGTCCGACAAACGCCGGCTCGTTCACGAAGGAGGCGGAAAATATGTTCGGCAGTGCTTCGTGGCAGAGGATCTCCGTGGCTCGTAGCGAAAAAAGTAGACTCGTTTCGTGCGGGGCGAGGGAGCTGTCGCCGCACTTTTGCGTAAACGACCAGCCTATTGCATAGTTGAGGGCCAATGGGCACCCATCTGGTTTTGAAGAACTTGGTATTGCGAATGGTAAGCAGACTATCTGACAAATCTACATCAGTCAGTGTGAGGGATAGGGCTTCGCTGATACGAAGGCCTGTGCCATAAAGAAGAAGCAGGAGAGTACGGAATGTGAGAGGTTGTACCTTACGTCTCTGGCTTTCGAGTACGTGAGTCATTTCAACCAATCTGCGGTATTCATCATGGCTGTATATGTAAGGTTGGAAGGTGGGTGGACGTTTAGGGATAGTGGTTGGTAATGGAGAAAAAGAAATATGACCCCGGCTAATGGCATGGCGGTAGAATCCGCTGAGGGCCTCGAACTTTCGGTGCCAGAAAGCAGTGATCGGACCTGTGCCAGCGAGGTAGATTTGCACGGATTTGGGACTAACCTGTGTAACGTCGATGCTCCCCATTGCTTGGCAAAAGGCATTGAGGATGACAGTTTCTGTTCGAAAGCGCATCCCAAGGGATTGTTTGAGGATAACGTATTCAGTGGCGAGGTCGGAAAGTTTCATGACAATCCTCCTAAATCGACATTGGCTACCAGTCGCAATTTTGCGAGGTTTACTTTGGCGTAGATTCGCGTAGCAGAGGTGCTGCGGTGTCCAAGATGGTCACCGATTTCCTTAAGAGATAACCCCCCCGAGACCAGATGCATAGCGCAGGCGTGCCGTAATGCATGCGGCCCTTTGTGCCTCGTTTGAACGTCAGCATTCGCGATGCACCGGCTGACGATGTTGTAGAGACCACCGACCGAAAGCGGATGGAGTGGGGCTTTGAGTGTCAAGAATATCTCCCGATGGGAGCTTTGCTGTCGCACTGTTCGCAAGTAGTGGATGATCGCGTGTCCAACGGTGGGGAGCAGCGGATAGGTTTGCGCTTTGCGCTGTTTGGAGCGATATACGGATAGCCGGCTGTTTTCCCAGTCAATATCTTCAAGACGGAGTCGTCTGACTTCGCTCGATCTCAGACCGTAAAGTGCGAGAAGAAAAATAATGGCGCGATCACGAATGTCACGGGGCTGGTCTGGCGCCATGGAGCCGATAAGGCGTTCAACCTCCTCCCAGGTTGGACCCGAAGGCAGAGTATCCTGTGAGAAGAGGCGAGGCCCCTGGACTGTAGAAGCTATCATGGGATGACACCAAGAACGTTGTCCTGCATAGTTGAAAAATGCTTTGAGCGCTTTGGCGGAGGAGGCAATTGAGACGCGGCACCATCCCTTATCGCCACGTGATCCCAGGAAGGTGTCAACATTCGAGATATGAATACCGGCTAAGGGCTGGTCGTGTTCTTCACACCACTGTAAAAACTGCTTGAGATGCCATGAATAGTTGTCAATGGTTACTGAAGATAGACCACGTTCTGTGCTCAACCACCCGCAATACTCTTCGATTACCCACTCGAAAGGTAGCGGTTCCGTAGTGGGTTCATCCAATCTTCCGAGGAAACGTAGCCAATCAGTGGCAACTTGAACAAACAGTTCGCGGGACCATCTGAAGCAGTGCGCACGACCACGGCGACATTGTTGTCTTGCCCATCTCTCGGCTGCTACGCGGATCTGCTGAGCCGTAACCAGCGACTTGGAGGGCATGTCCAGTGGCTGAATAACCAAGAGAAGTTCTCTGGCGATGCGCAGCAGGGTATTGTTTGCGCAACCCTGCTGCGCACGGTACATGAGATAGCGTTCACGCTCTTCAAAAAGCGGAGCATTTATGTGACGAGCGAGGACGGCAGGATACTTGAATAATCTTTCTAACATGGTTGGACCTCCTTTTTATTAGATTATCGGATATCCAACCACTTAATCGGATTTACTTATGTGCTGTCCACAATAAACAGTGCTTAAAATTACGGTCGGTTACAGATCCTATGCAACATAAGTGCGGCCGTCACATAACCGATA
>PLMX01000201.1 GCA_003142635.1 Syntrophaceae bacterium
TCTGCATGGCGGCGATGGCCCTTATGATTTCCGGGGGCGCCTCTATGCCCTGCACCCTCACGGGAGCGATAAGAATATCCACGGAAGAAAACCGCCTCCTCGTGATATGCAAAATATCCCTGATAACCGCACCTGTGGGGGAGGTGATGACCCCGATCCTCCGGGGAAGAAAAGGGATGGGCTTCTTGTGGGCAGGATCAAAAAGGCCTTCCGCAAGCAGGCGGGCCTTGAGCTGTTCAAAGGCCTTCTGGAGGGCGCCCAGGCCTTTTGGTTCCACTACATCCACGATCAGTTGGTACTCGCCGCGCGGCTGATAGACACTCACCCTCGCACAGCAGACGACGCACATCCCTTCTTCCAGATCGAACTTTGCCGACCTGGCCCATGGAGACTGCCTTTGCATGGGAAAGGCCCGGAAAATGACGGCCCTGATCTGGCTCTTTTTATCCTTGAGGGTAAAGTATATGTGGCCCGATGCAGGCCGTCGCAGATTGGATACCTCGCCTTCCACCCAGAGCGTATCGAAGCTGGCCTCGAGAAGTTCCTTGATATTTTCATTTAGCTTTGTGACGCTCAATATTTCCTTCATATTAGCTGCAAGTACCAGATATTGCAATCTCTGACAAGGCCGTTTTTTTCTCGTCCTGAAAGACATCTTGACGAAACACGCCATCATCAAGACTGTAGCCGCATTTTTGCGGAACTGCCCGTATCCCTGCCCGACCTGCATCGCCAAACGGTCATTGACACACAAGTGAGCTTTTCATATACTCGATGAGATGCAATATCATCCTCAAAGATTACTCGCGTTCCTCAAAATGACAGAAGAAATAATTGTGGCACATCTCGCCGCAAAGATAAAAATCTGCCATTTCAGTAAAAACAAAAAAAATGACGAAACTTAAAAATACCGCTGTTGACAAGAAAAACGCGATACGCGGTTCCGACCAGCGCTTCCGCCATATCTTCGAGCACTCGCCCGCCATGGTGTATCTCACGGATGTCGACGGCGTCATACTTGATATGAACGTTGCCGGCGCCAGGATGCTTGGCTACGACTCCCCGGAAGACCTCCTCGGCATCAAATCATCCCTCCATGTTTATGCCGATTCTCACGACCGCGAACGATTCCGGGAAATCATCGAGCAGACGGGCTCCATCCAGGATTTTGAGACCCGGTTTCGCAGAAGGGACGGCACGGTCATAGACGTGAGGATTACGGCCACGATACGCAAGAACAAGAAAGACGGTGTTGCGGGATATGAGGGATTCGTCATCGATGTTACAGACCGGAAGCAGGCCGAGCGGGCTCTCCAGGACTCCGAAGAAAAATATCGCACTGTAGTGGAAAACTCTCTTGCCGCAATCTTTATCCATCAGGGCGGTCTCTTCCGCTTTGTAAACCACAGGTTTGCAGAGATGCTGGGGTATGATAACCCGGAGGAAGTTGTCGGAAGACCTTTCTGGGATGTCGTCCACCCGATTGATCGGGCGATGGTCAAGGAAAGGGGTCTCAGGCGCGAGAAGGCGGAGTTCTCGCCTGCACGATATATTTTCCGCGGCATAAGAAAGGACGGCACGATGATCTGGGTCGATTTGAGGGCGACACACGCCACGTACATGGGCAGGGCCGCCGTCGTGGGAAATCTCATTGATATCACCCAGAATGTAAAAGCCGAAGAGGAAATCCGCCAACTCTCCCGGCGTCTCATCGAGGTCAGCGAGGAGGAAAAGAAAAGGCTTGCCGCCGACCTTCACGATGAATTAGGCCAGGCCATAACGTCGCTGCATTTTGACCTGGAGGCCTTGCAGACATCGTTTGGGGCAAAACCCGGCGGACATAAGAAGCTCTGCGAGAGACTGATACGCACAGTGGAACAGATGGCCGATAATGTGCGAAAGACCACGTCCTACCTGCGTCCGGACCTCCTGGATCACCTCGGGCTCGTACCGGCTCTCGAGTGGTCTATCCATGACTTCACCGCGAGGCGGACGGAAACGGAAGTCAATTTCCAGACACTCGGCCTGAAGAAGAGGCTGAACCCGAAGATTGAACTCGCCTTATACAGGCTTTTTCAGGAATGCATGACGAATATCTCCAGGCACGCGAAAGCCACGCGGGTTGAGATTATGCTGACTTACAGCCACCCGCGCGTCATCTTTATCGTCAGGGATAACGGCGTGGGCCATGATCCGTCGAAACGCGGGACGGCAAAGGGCAAAGCCTCGGGAGGGATAGGCCTCCTCAGCATGAGAGAACGGGTTGCATCTTTCGGAGGCTCGATCGACATCACTTCCGCACCGGGGAAGGGCACGACGATACGGGCGGAAATCCCCGTGGGATAGAGGAAAAGAATGAAGAAGATCAAAATCCTGATTGCAGATGACCATGCCATTGTGCGGGACGGGCTCAGGCAGCTTCTGAACAGTCAGGCGGATATGGAGGTGGCCGGCGAGGCGGAGGATGGCCGGGAGGCGTTGAAGAAAGTGAAGGCGCTGCATCCTGCTGTCATTCTCCTCGACATCGCCATGCCGCGCCTCAGCGGCCTTGAAGTAATAGCCCTGATCCGTGAAGCATCGACTGAAACGCAGGTAGTGGTCCTCTCCATGCATGCGAAGGAAACCTACGTCCAGCAGGTCTTGGCGTCGGGAGCCCTCGGCTACGTCCTTAAAGCTTCACCGAGCACCGATATCCTCGATGCGATCCGCAAGGCTCACCGGGGTGAGTATTTCCTCAGTTCACGACTGAAGGCGGAGGTCATCGGCCAGTATTTAAAGACGAAGCCAGCGGCCGTGGCCGTCCGCGGCTATGAACTCCTCTCGGAAAGAGAACAACAGGTCTTCCGCCTCGTCGCCCAGGGCCACTCCACGGCCCAGATCGCGGATATCCTTTGCGTGAGCGCCAAGACCGTGGAGAAGCACCGGACCGGCCTGATGAACAAGCTGGGCGTGCACGACCGTATGGAACTCCTCAAGTACGCAATCCGGATCGGCGTTGTCGATCCGGATCTCTGGGAGGACTGATTGCAGGGACAGAAAGTTTGGCGGGGCTTGAGAAAAAAGAGAAACAATGATCTGTGAATAGAATTTAAAGCCGAAAAATAAAGAGAAGGTTTATCATGCGAAAGATCAGGAGGGCCAAGAGACCATCATGAAAAAAATATCGCTTGTTCTTCTCATCATTTTCTTGTCTTCCTGTGCCACCACGCCGGATATTCACCTGAAGATTCCGGGAACTAATATGGAGATCAATCAGCAAGCGGAACTGGCAGAGAGACTGGCGGTTTCCCCGAAGAATGACCTCATCCTCGTCGGTTCATTGAGGCACGCCTCTGCCTTGTGGGACATCGCAACGGGCCAGAAACTGAGAGCCTTTAAGCCGTCGTCTGAAATACGTGCTTACGCGGCCGGCGTGGGGGTAAGATTTCTGCCCGATGGAACGAAGGCTATTACATACGACACCCGCATCACCATATGGGACGTCGAAACAGGCAAGGAGCTGAAAGCTTTTCCCATTGCGGCCGGGGACATGGCCATTTCTCCGGATGCAAAATATGCTCTGATGATTGGTCCTGTGAGCAACACGGATCTCAGTATTCTTGACCTCGAGACGGGAAACGTCAGGAAGTTGAAAGGCCATGCCGATTCAGGATGGCGGGGGGCCCTCTATACGGTGGATATATCTCCAGATGGCAAATACGGCCTCACTGCAAGCTTCGACTCCACGGTGAGACTCTGGGATATTGCGACCGGAGAAGAAGTGCGACGGTTTATCGGCCACCAGGGGTCTTTCCGACAAGGAATGGTGAACTCGGCAAGGTTCTCACCCGACGGCCGCTATGCCATATCCGCAGGAAGCGATAAAACATTGAGGCTATGGGATGTGGAAACGGGAAAGCTTATCCGAACCTTTACAGGACATACGGACGGTGTAAAGCTGGCCGCTTTTTCTCATGACGGCAGATTTGCCATTTCCGGCGACTGCGATGCAGACGTGATAGTGTGGGACATAGCAACCGGAAATATTGTCCGCACATTCAAAGGACATTCGGTAGGGTATTCAAGTTTTGCCGGCGCTCTCGGAATCAACGGGGTGGGATTCACGAATGATGACAGGTATGCGCTATCTGCCGGTGATGCATCGGTGCGGGTATGGGATATCGCCTCCGGCAGGGAGATTGCCATGATGATAAATTTCAATGACGGCGAATGGCTCACTATCACACCCGATGGATACTACAACTCATCGCCCAACGGTCACAAGTACATGAACCTTCTCCTGGACAAGACGTCTTACAACATGGAGCAGTTCTACGACGTCTTCTACCGGCCGGACATCGTAGCGGCAAAGCTCCGGGGTGAGGACATCGGCGGCCTCGTCACCATCACGATGAAGGAAGCCGTCAAGAACCCGCCGCCTGTCGTTGAGTTCACTCCCAAATTGAGCAACACAAACCAGCAGAGAGTCAAGGCGTGCTATCAAGTCAAGAACGCCGGTGGAGGCATCGGAGAGGTCAGGCTCTTCCACAACGGAAAGCTCATTCAGTCGGACGGCTATTACAGAGATGTTGCAAGGTCCCCGGCCGCAGGAAAGACCGTGCTGGCAGCCCTCGACAGCAAAGCTATCTACGCCGACATGAGGAGTGTATCCATAAAAGGCAGGGTGGATGCCGTTCCGTTATCCGCGAAACCCAAGGGAGACCTCTTTGAAGAATGCAAAGAGATAGACGTCGTCCCCGGCGAGAACGAAGTGAGCATCGCGGCCTTCAACAGAGGCAATACAGTGCAGAGCTCCATGAAGACCGTGAAGTTCGATTCAACTCTGCCGCCTTCAGCCACGCATCTTTACATCTTGGCCATCGGCATAGACAGGTACAGGGATAACACGGTCAACCTGAAATACGCTGTAAAGGATGCGCACGATCTCGAAGAAAAATTGAAGGCGCAGTCCACGACATTGTATAGTCCCCGTAACATCCATTACACGCGTCTGACAGACACAGAGGCCACAAAAACCGGCATTACCGAAAAGATCAACGAACTAGCCCGGCTGATGAAGCCACAGGACAGCTTCATCTTCTTTGCGGCCGGTCATGGCGTGCTTCTTCAAGACCAGTACTACATGCTCACCCATGACTTCGACGGGCGGGTGAATGACAATGCCATGATCAGCTCCAACGAGATCGTGGAGATGTCGAAAAGGATAAAGGCATTAAGCCAGCTCTTTATCTTCGATACCTGCCATGCCGGGGGAGTGGACTATATAGTGAGCGGACTTTATGATGCCCGGATGTCCGTCCTCGCCAAGAAGATGGGGCTTCACATTTTCGCCTCAGCCAGCGACAAGCAGTCTGCCATGGACGGTTACAAAGGGAACGGGCTCTTCACCTATACGCTGCTCGACGGTTTGAACAATAACAAGGAGGCGGACAGATACAAAGACGGCAAGGTCACCGTCGTCGGTCTGGGTGAATATTCCAGGAAGATGACCATGAATATATCGAGAGAGCTCGGCCACACTCAGACGCCTCTGATTATTCATTTCGGCAAGGACAACCCCATCTATAAATTGCCGTGAAAGATCCGGCATCGTTGATGCTGAATTAAGGTCCGCACCACGAATCATTATTGATACCCCGCCCCCGAACAAAACTTTCGAGGATAGGCTGAGGCGAGAATCCAGGCCAACTCCAACCTCGAAACTGTGCGTTGAGAAGTAGGGTCTTCCCCCGCCCAAATGGGGTCTTCCCCCCATTGTCTTTATCGCAGCACGTGTTCTATGAGCATAGTCGGAGAGAAGGAAATCCATCAACAATACAACTGAAAGGAGGAAGACTAAATGGACTTAAGTGTTATTGGAATTATTCTATCATTGGCGTTTATTGTCATCCTGGCTCTCAGGGGCTGGCACATCATCATCATCGCCCCTCTTGCCGTCGTCATTGTATCGATTTTCTCCGACATGAACATCATGCAAACGATGACCGGACCTTATATGAAAGGTTTCGTCAATTATGCAGGAAGATTCTATCTCATATTCCTGGCAGGTTCCGTTTTCGGCAAATTCATGGAGGACGGCCAGGCGGCTCGCTCCATTGCCGAAGGTATCCTGAGAGTTACGGGAAAAGAAAACCCCCTCAGGGTCATGTTTGCCGTTTCCATTGTCGCTCTGTGTCTGACCTATGGCGGCGTGAGCCTGTTCGTCGTCATCTTCGCGGTCATTCCGATCGCGCGGCCCCTCTTCAAGGAACTGGATCTCCCCTGGCATCTCTTCATGGCAGCGTTCATCTTCGGGGCGGCATCGCTTTCAATGACCATGCTTCCGGGCACTCCCCAGATCCAGAACATCATGCCTACAAAATACATGGCATCCTCGCCTACCTCGGCTCCGCTGGTTGGCCTGGCTGGAGCGTTTATTGTCGCCACTTTTAACGTCTTCTACTTCCGCTACATATTGAAGAAGTCCAAAGCGAAAGGTGAAAGATATGAAGAACCCGCTCCCGGCGTCCTCGGAGCAGGAGCGCCAGCCTCGGGACCGATGCCGAATCTGTGGTTGAGCCTGATTCCGCCGGTTGTCGTTCTCGTACTGCTCAACGTGGATATCCCCTATATAAAGAAGGACGTCGTTCTCGCCCTGACCGGCGGGGTGGTGGCCTGCATGATCCTGTTCTGGAAGTTCTATGCCAATGTCCTCAGTACCTTGAATAAAGGCGCCATCAACACCGTTATTCCCATCGTGAATACCTGCGCGGACGTCGGTTACGGCATGGCTGTGGCCGCAACGACAGGATTCAAGGTAGTCTCCGCCTGGCTGCTGACGCTTCCCATGCACCCCATCATCTCCCTTTCGGTTGCCACGAACATCATGGCTGCCATTACCGGATCCGCGTCCGGAGGTCTGGGAATCATCCTCGAGACCATGGCGCCCAAGTATCTTGCCCTCGGGCTGAGCCCCGATCTGATTCACAGGATTGCAGCGATGTCTTCCGGGGCATTCGATGCTATGCCCCATAATGGCGTCGTCATTACTGTGCTTGCCGTCTCCGGACTCGTACATGCCAACGCCTACAAGCACATCTTCTTTGGACATGTTGTCGCGACAACCATAGCCCTTTTCTTTGCAATTCCGCTGGGCATCATGATCTATGGTTAGCCGATACGCGGGGAGGAGGTACATATGAAGAAGCCCGAGATTAAGAAAGCCGCAGTCCTTGGGGGAGGGATGATCGGATCGAGCTGGGCGACCAACTTCCTCTGGAAGGGCGTTCCCGTCCACATCTATGACATCAGCGATGAGGCACTGCAAACCGCCCGGGGCCGCATCGTGGGCAACATGAAATATCTCGTCGGAAAAGGAATCCTGACGGCGGATAAGATGAACGTCGCTCTCGGTCTGGCGAAATACACAACAGATATCGGAGAAGCCCTAAATGGCGTTCAGTTCATCCAAGAGTCCGTCCTCGAGCATTATGATGTCAAACAGGCCCTGCTTGCAGAGGTGGACAAATATGCGGCGACAGACACCATCTACGCGAGCAGCACCTCCGGTCTCCTGATAACGGAGATTGCGAAGGACGCCAAGCATCCTGAGAGATGTATCGGTGCCCATCCTTACAATCCCCCGCACCTTATCCCGCTTGTCGAGATCAATAAGGGAGAAAAGACGGCGGAAGAAACTGTAGAGAGGACCTACGCATTCTATAAATCCATCGGCAAGGAACCCATCATCCTCCGGAAGGAGGCCCTCGGGTTCATCGCCAACAGGCTGGCCATGGGCATCTACCGGGAAGCCGTCGATCTCGTGATGAGGGGTGTATGCTCTGTGGAGGACGTCGATAAGGCCGTATGCTTCGGACCGGGACTGCGCTACGCACTCATGGGTCCAAATCTCATCTACCAGTTGGGCGGCGGCCCGCACGGAATTCAGGGTCTCCTCAAACACGTCGGGCCTTCGATAGAGTTATGGTGGGGCGACATGGCCGTCTGGAAGAAGTGGCCGCCGGGCTGGGCTGAAACGGCCCAGGAAGGCGTCAACGAGGAAATTGCCAACCGTGCGCCCGAACAGGGCCGCAGCAATGAAGAGATCACCCGGTGGCGCGATGACGGCCTCATTGAAATTCTGAAGTTTTTGAAAAAGATATGATGGAGATATCTATTCCTCCGAAGAGGGGAAGGAGGGAAATATGATGGACTGGAAACAAATATATAAAAGTAAACTTGTCTCCGCTGAGGAAGCGGCCGCCAAAATTGCATCAGGAGACAGAATCTGGATGTCTCCGTGTTCGGGAGCGCCTATACAGATAGCGGAAGCCCTTGCTGATCGTGTAAATGAACTCAAGGATGTCCATATCGTAACAGGCCTGGCATTACATCCCTTCAAGATACTGAAGTCGCCAGAATATATCGGCCGTATTAATTTCCACACTATTTTTATGGGACCATATGAAAGGGCATTCTTCAAAGTTGGAAACGTAAACGTCAACTCAGTTAATTTCTCCAAGACGTATATCGCCATGAGGGATTATTATAAAATCAACGTCCTTCTTGCCGATGTTTCGCCTCCCGACGACGAGGGTTATCTGTATTATGGTGCAATGGGGGTCGGTTGGAATGGGACCGCGGAAGATCTGGCGGAAAAAATTATTGTACAGGTAAATAAGCATCAACCAAGGGTCCGGGGATTTGAACACAGAGTTCATGTCAGCAGGGTGAGCTACATCTGTGAATTCGACCACGCATTGCCGCCCCTTCCGCAACCTGAGCCCACTGAGATCGACAAGAAAATAGCGGAATTGCTTGCCGGACAGATTCCGGACGGGGCGGCGATTCAAATCGGAGTCGGCGGGCTTTCCAATGCGATCGGTTACTATTTGACAGGCAAGAAAAATCTGTCCATCTACACCGAGATGTTTGTAGATTCGATGCTGGATCTCATCAAAAAAGGGATTGTCACGGGTAAGATTGTAGCGGGGTTTGGTCTCGGCAGCAATGAACTTTACAATTTCATGGGAGACGGCAGGGTGGAGCTGAGACCTGTCAGAATCATCAATGACACGAATGAAATCGGAAAGATTGATAATCTTATTTCCATCAATGTGACATTGATGATTGATTTGACGGGACAGTCCTGTTCCGAATCGCTCGGATTTGCGCAGTATAGCTGCACCGGCGGCCAATCAGATTTTACAAGAGGCGCCGCGCTGTCGAAGGGAGGAAAAGGATTTCTTTGCCTGCCTTCAACAATCCAGACAAAAGATGGAAAGAAGTCTTCCACAATCACGGCGGTGCTTCCGCCGGGTGCTGTAGTCACCACGCAGAGGTCGGACGTCATGTATGTGGTCACGGAATACGGGATTGCGGACATTTACTGTAAGCCGATCGCGGCCCGGGTCAATGAACTAATCGCTATTGCCCATCCTGATTTTCGTGAGGGATTGAGAAAGCAGGCAGTAGAAGCAGGGTTGATCAGGGCATAAGAGATTTGTGCCGTGTCTGTCAGGGTTACCCGAAAAGGCAGACATACGGAAATAATAAAGTTAATAGTAGAGGAGGATTTATGGAAAGACCATTCGAACATGTGGCCATCGTAGGCACAGGTCTTCTGGGCACGCAGATCGCCATGCTGTCTGCATATGCCGGCTACAAGGTCAGCGTATACGATACCAGAGAGGGCGCCTTCGATGATACATATGAGAGACTATTTGCGGATTTGAAGACAAAGGTTGCGAATCCCTTCATTCCCTGGGACGATTGGGCAAAATGCAAAAGCAAGATCACCTTCACAACTAAAATTGCCGATGCGCTCAAGGATGCCTACCTGGTAGTCGAAGCCGTAACGGAAGACGTCGAAACAAAACGCAAGGTGTTCAAACTCATGAATGAGAACTCGCCTGCCAAGGCGATATTTGCCACAAACAGCTCCTCTCTTCCCGTATCGAGGGTGGAAGAGAGCAGCGGCAGGCCGGAGCGGTGCATAAACACTCACTTCTATCTACCGCTCCAGGGAATGAACATGGCGGATCTCATGGCAGGGACAAAGACTCTTCCCGATGTCATGCAAAAGGGTGAGGAATGGATTCGTTCTCTGGGTCTTGTGCCGTTGAGGGTGAAGAAGGAGATTCTCGGCTTCTGTTTCAACAGCGTCTGGCGTGCAATTAAAAGGCAAACCTTGTATATGTGGGGGAATGATTTTGTTGATTTCCGAGATATTGACCGCGCCTGGCAAATCTTTACGAAAATGAAGGTGGGGCCTTTTGGCCTCATGGATTCAGTTGGTCTGGATACGGTCTACAATATAGAAATGGTTTATTATAACGATTCGAAAGATCCAAAAGACAAGCCGCCCGACGCCCTTGTGGAGAAGATAAAGAAAGGCGAACTGGGCGTTAAAAGCGGAAAAGGATTTTATACGTATCCGAACCCGGAATTTCTCCAGCCGGACTTTTTGAATCCGAAAAAATAAAACCGCGACAAGGAGAAAGCATATGAAAGAGAAAGCCATCATAACGGCGGCCATAACAGGGAGCATTCACACCCCGACGATGTCCGATCATCTTCCCATCACGCCCGCGCAGATTGCCGATGAGGCCGTGCGGGCCTACGAGGCAGGCGCAGCCGTCTGCCACATCCACGCCCGGAATCCTGAAACCGGAGTGCCTGTCCCGGACGTGAAGCTCATGAAGGAGATCATCACGAATATCAAGAGCCGCTGCAACATAGTCATCTGTATTACGACCGGCGGGGGACTGGGAATGACGCCGGAGCAGCGCGTCGCACCGGTGACCCTTTACCAGCCGGAGCTTGCATCTTTCAACGCCGGCTCCATCAACTTCGCCCTCTTTCCGGTAATCCCGAGATACAAAGAGTGGAAGTTTGAATGGGAGAAACAGTATCTCGGCATGACGGAAGATTTCATCTTTGCAAATACCTTCAAGTCCATGAAGGAATACTGCGCGAAGTTCAATGAGGTGGGGACGAAGCCCGAATTTGAGATCTATGATTCCGGCATGGTAAACAATGTAGCCTTCATGATCCAGGCGGGGTATATCAAGAAGCCCGTTTATATACAGTTCGTCATGGGCGTCCTGGGCGGCATCACGCCGAGCCCGGAGAATCTCATGTTCCTCGTCGATTATGCGAACAAGATGATTGGCGATTTCGAGTTTTCCGTATGCGTTGCAGGGCGTGCCCAGTTCCCCATCTGCACGCAGTCCCTGCTCATAGGCGGGAATGTCCGTGTAGGTCTTGAGGACAATGTTTATCTCGAAAAAGGACGGATGGCCAAGAGCAACGCGGAGCAGGTCGCCAAGATCGCGCGCATAGCCCGTGAACTCGGAATAGAACCAGCCACACCCGACGAAGCAAGAAAGATCCTGCGTCTCAAAGGATTCGACAAGATAAATTTCTGAATAACGCCGTGCCCCCGTCCGCCAGGGTGGGGGCCTCCATTTTCCCGCGCATCCCTCATTTGTCGCTGAAAAAAATTCTCATGCGCTCCCGACGAAATCAAGCGGCGGAGCAGGCCCCAACTTGTCGTCGAATTGCCTTGACATAGAAAGCTCTCATTTCTTATACTCGACCCGACAAAAGGGCATTATTCTTGTTGACTCAGGTCGGGAGGTTTGAGCCAACTGGTCAATCCTGAAATCAAGAAACTCACCGAGGAGACTATGGAAAAGAAGGAATATTTAAAGACGCCGGTTGCACACATTGACATTAAATCATTCAATACAGTTGATATCATCGATGCCATGAAGGGGATGTCCTTTTCGGCAAGAGACCTGGCCCAGGCCGCAGACATCTATGACAGGATGCTGAAAGATGAAGACTGCAGCATCATTCTCACCATAGCGGGAAGTACGAGCGCCGCGGGCTGCATGCAGGTATATGCGGATCTCGTGAGGCACAACATGGTGGATGTGCTCGTCGCCACAGGCGCCACGATTGTTGATATGGATTTCTTTGAGGCCTTGGGATTCAGGCACTACCAGGGCAGCCCCCACGTTGATGACCGGACCCTCAGGAAGCTGTACATCGACAGGATATATGACACTTTTATCAACGAAGAGGATCTCCAGATCTGCGATAAAACGATTAAAGAGATAGCGGATGCACTGCCGCCCGGCACATACTCGTCTCGGGAATTCATTCGTGAGATGGGAAAATTTCTTGCAAGAAGGGCCGCCAAGCAGGATTCTCTGGTTCAGGTCGCCCATGCAAATGATGTCCCCATTTTTTGTCCCGCCTTTTCCGACAGCAGCGCCGGCTTCGGCCTCGTGCTGCACCAGCACGAGCGTCCGGAAAAGCATGTTTCCATCGATGCGGTAAAGGATTTTCGTGAGCTCACCATGGTCAAGGTTAAGGCACAGACAACAGGACTCCTCATTATCGGCGGCGGCGTCCCGAAAAACTTCGCCCAGGACACGGTGATATGTGCAGAGCTTCTGGGATTTGACGCCCCCATGCACAAATACGCCGTGCAGATAACCGTAGCGGACGTTAGGGATGGAGCATGTTCCAGCTCCACACTGAAGGAGGCGACATCCTGGGGAAAAGTGGACATGGCCTGCGAGCAGATGGTCTTTGCCGAAGCGACCACCGCATTGCCGCTCTTGGCAAGCTACGCCTACCACAAGGGAAACTGGAAAAAAAGGAAGAAGCGGCAGTTTGCGAAGATGTTCTGAAAAAAGAAACAGGCTGCTTTCGATGCGGTTCAATGAAAGCAGCCTGTCTTATTATCTATGGTGGATGAGGGGGATTGAACAGATTCAATAACTTCTTATTATAACTCATTATTTATATTATCGATTCTTGTACATACCCCCCAAAATACCCCCGTTTATTGGGTTCTTCTGATATCGACATCAGATTTTTTCATAAAATAAACCAGGCGGATGTTTTAACCGTGAGTGAGTGGGCTGACACCTTACTGAAGCAAGGAGATTCGCCGAAAAGATAGCTTCAAGTGAGGCGTATGTTAGAGAGTAACCCGCAAATACAAGTCTGCACTTTATTGATCGGCTCATTTTATTGATAACTGGTTGTAGGGCGCAGATATTTTAACGTGCATTTCTGGAATGATGGTGGCCTGATGTTCTTCCTTGTTTATTCCAGT
>PLMX01000234.1 GCA_003142635.1 Syntrophaceae bacterium
CGTCGGAAATGCAATTATTGAGTTTTTTCTGGCGAATCGGAGGGTGCGGAGAAAGATAGACTAGGGCGGTCTGACCGTTTGACGTCAGCAGATATTTTTTATTGGCATACTGCAGGAGCAGTTGCGTGAACAGAAACCTTTTTGCTGTTTCCCCTGCGACAGCCCGGCCCATGCCCGTATCGGGGTGGAGAGAAATCACATTGAAAGAGTAGGTTTCCGGAGAGGTATTGTCATTCAGGAAATGGTCCATGAGGCGGTGGGCCGTCTGCTGAACGGGGGCAGGAAGCCTTTTTCGGGAACCGATCACATCTGCCAGCGATAATTTCAAGAGATAACTGACGGGTACGCGGACAAAATCCTGTCCGTCCTGCTGAAACAAAAACTGATGGCTGTCCGTTCTTAGACCCTGCGCCGGGTTCTGTTTGTCGGCGAGGAGATCCTGTTGAAATACACTCTCGGCAAACGGACCCAGCACCTGGCGGGGGAATCTGACCCAGCTGTTCTCCCAGATGTTTTCGTTGTTTGATTGTAGATACTTTTCCAAGTCGGAAATCACCCGCCGGTGGGTATCTCCCGCAGCAGCCCGCCTCATAATATTGGCGAAATAATTGGATTGCACAATAGAAATGGGGAGATCTACCTGAGTCTTCCCGCCCGCCACGACAGCCTGCAGTTCCGTCTCGCTGCCGGCGGTCGTGTCACCCAGGGCAAAAGGCAGTGCGGTGATGTCCAGTCCGGCGGGGTTGNNTTCATGGGAAGGGAGAACATCATCCGCCGCTTTGATCTTGTGAAAAAATGCAACATTCGTCATCTCGGACCTGCTCATGCTGTATTCTCCTTTACAGGAATAAAGGTTAATCCCCGCCGGTGTCGACCAGTCATTACTTTCTGGGGGAGCGATACAACGGGATTGAATAGCATGGTGGAGATATAAAGAAGAATTGTTGCCTCTTAATGACGGGATTGTGAAGATTTTGTGAAAAGGTGGGAGTAATCTCCGCCTCTGATGTATCGTGTAATGACAACTTCACGAAAGTGTCATCATTCTGCAACAAAAGAGTTTTAAAATTCTGCGAAAAGACAATCAGGCATCCAATCGTTTTTCAACAGTGGCAGGTCATGGAAAATACAGAAGGCATCTTTATCTGTGGGGATGAGGGCGAGAATAAAAAGCATGTCGATGCCCTGGATATCCTGGCAAAAGATCTTGGGGTCTCGGCTAATGCGATGCTATCGGCCTATCGCTGCGAATTCGACAGACTGGCCCAGCAGGCGAAAATAAGGGACTTTCTGTCAATTCTTATCGCCAGGAAAGTCAGGGACATTGTTAAAAGTTGATCATATATTTGGTACTGAATGAAGAAAATAATACTGCTTATTGAAGATGAAAAGGACATTGTTGAGCTTATTGCCTTCAATCTGGAAGTTGAAGGATACAAGGTATTGAAGGCCTATGAAGGATATGAGGGATTGGAAATGGCCAAGAAGGAAAGGCCGAACTTGATCATCCTGGATCTGATGCTGCCGGGTATCCAGGGTTTGGAAATCTGCAAAATGATCCGCAGTAATTCCATAACGGCGACCATTCCTATTATCATACTGACGGCTAAGTCAGATCCACTGGATAAGATCCTGGGACTGGAAATCGGGGCGGATGATTACATGACAAAACCCTTCCACGTTAGGGAATTGATCGCCCGCGTCCGTGCCGCTTTGCGGAGAATGGACTTCTCACCACTCGAGGCGCCTGTCAAATTATTTTCTTATAAAGGTCTGAGCATCGATTATGGTTCTTACACAATTATTGTTGATGGAAACAGAGTGGATTTGGGACCTACGGAAATCAAATTACTTTTTTTATTTGCCCAGAATCACGGCAGGGTCTATTCTCGGGATCAGTTACTCCATCGTATCTGGGGTGATGAGACTTTTGTTGAGCCCCGTACGGTTGACGTTCATATCAGCCGGTTAAGAAAAGCCATTGAAAGGGATAAGGAGAATCCGGATTATATCCTGACCGTCCGCGGTATTGGCTATAAATTAAACGATATGAAATGAGGGGATCTGTCTCATTGTTGTAGTGAAGCATCACTCTGAAGTTGATCCCTGAAGAAACGGTTTTTTTGAGGGATTGGAGGGTCTGGCTGACAGGATCGAAGACTGTGTTCAAATCCTTTCCGGAACCCTAGTGGACCCACATGACGCTTCGTGTGGGGGCTGGAGGAGAAAAAACCCAGCTACCCGATTAGCTTTTTCTTAGTCTTGGATGCAACCTGCCAATGGCGAATAGCACAGGTATAGCCACCAGAATGCCTACAACAACTAATGGTCCCACCCAGGCGAGCCGATGCATCTGAACATACCCCTCTTGAAGACCTTGATAGAGCAGTAACACCGTAGTGGGAAAATTGAGTAACAAAGCCGTGAATGTGCCTGGAGCATAACGGCGCATGACCAGGGTGGCGAGCACATGGGGGAAGAACACGTTCAAAAGCATGGCCAGCGCATAACCTGCCAACAAATAAGCACCCACGCTCTCCTTGCCTCCAACAGCGGCCAAATAGGCCGCAACATAAGCAAAGACGGTAAGCACGGCTACGGCAAAACGGAACTCCCGCGCTCCAACGGGATGGTGCCATCGCCCCGCTGACCGCGACCATGTCGGAAGCGACAGCGCCTCTTCAAGATTGTGCAGCGTTACCGCCAACACAAATAGCCACGAGAGAAGAGCGAAATCCATCTTTTTCACTGCCTCCTTTGGCAGTAGTCAGTGATGTGTATATATTGAAAACTAACAATAATTATTTTGATCCGCATAACACGGCCATTGGAGTGACTTCCAAAGACGCGCCGAACAACTTATATTCATTTGCTTGAGCCATGTCTCGCCGTTTATCACAACATCTTATATAGATCGGCATAAAAAAATCCTGTTTG
>PLMX01000096.1:0-14411 GCA_003142635.1 Syntrophaceae bacterium
ATCTTAAGTTTAGCTATCCAGCCCTTTCCAAAGGCATCCTGATTTACAAGTTCCGGATGCTCCTCCAGTTCCTTATTGACTTCTACAATTTCGCCGCTCACAGGCGAGAAGACGTCAGAGACAGACTTTACGGATTCCACCACTGCCATCGGTTCCATTTGCTTGACTTTCTTCCCTATTGCCGGAAGCTCTACAAAGACAATATCAGTAAGCAGCTCCTGGGCGTGATCCGTAATGCCCATCCTGATCGTTCCTGCTCCTTCATCCATTGCCCATTCGTGTTCCTTTGAATACTTCCTGTCTGCTGGATTTGGCTTTGACATTGCTCTCCCCCTTCAATCTATCTCTATGCGCCTTCAACACAGTTTACCGCATATTCCGAGTATATCATTTCTGCCTCCTGTAAAAAGGTAATTCCACAATCCGCGCTCTCGCCTGGTGATCACGGATTTGGATGAAGATATCCGTGCCCGGCCTGCTCGCCGCCACCGGCACAAAGGCCAGCCCCACCGCCTTCTGCAAGGTAGGAGTAAATGTCCCCGATGTCACAACACCCACTTCCGTCGCATCCTTGAAGACCTTGTACCCGTGTCTCGCTATGCCTCTATCTTCTATCTCGAAGCCGACGAGTTTTCTCGCTAAGCCCTTTTCTTTCATCCGCTTCAAAGCGGCACTCCCGACAAAATCTTTCTCCAGGTTTGTCACCCACCCGTAAACAACCTCCAGCGGGGTAATCGTCTCGTCCATGTCGTTTCCGTATAACATCATCCCCGCTTCGAGCCGCAGGGTGTCGCGTGCGCCCAACCCGACGGGTTTGAGCCCGAGGTCCTTCCCGGCATCGAGGAGCCCGTCCCAGATTTCTCCGATCCTCCGGCTCTCCGTATAGATCTCGAAGCCGTTCTCTCCGGTGTAACCGCTACGCGATACGAGGACCGGTATCTTCATAACCCGCGTATCCTCGGCATGGTAGAAATGCAAAGAGGCCAGGTCATCCGATGCAAGGTTCTGGAGAATCTCCTGTGACAGGGGTCCCTGCAGGTCTATCTTGCCTGTCCGATCGCTATTGTCAAGAACCTCGACGCGGGACAAACCCCGTGCCTTTCTCTGCGTCTCGATCCACGAGAGGTCCTTGTCTTTCGTCCCGGCATTCGTAACGATCAGATAGCGCTCCTCTCCGAGGCGATAAACAGTTACATCATCGATGATGCCGCCGTTTTCATTCGTCATGACGCTCAGCTTGATCTGTCCTATGGCCTGCCCTTCTATATTTCTGCTCAGTACCCATTGCAGGAGGTCAAAAGCCTGAGGCCCTTTGACCTCAATCTCTCCCATATGGCAGATGTCAAACAGTCCCGCCTTTGTCCTGGTTGCCTGGTGCTCTTCAATCACATTGCTGTATTGAACGGGCATGTCCCAGCCGCCGAAATCAATTATTTTTGCGCCGAGCGCGACGTGACGATCATAGAGTGGGGTTTTCTTCATTGACGGTTCTCCTCCGGGCGGCGGAAAGGCTTGCGGGGCGCAGGTCCCGTCCGTCAAGCCGGTGCAATGAAAGAGCGTGTTTATGATTTAATGCCAGTGCTTGCAGTAAATGAGGGACCGGATTATGAGAATAAAAAATACGAAGAAAAATACCCGTTCTCTTGAAAACCGTAAGTCTTACAACAGCAGGTGAGAGAGTAGCTTTTCCTGTATGCTTCCCATCCCACCCAACAGCAGAATGAGTAACATAGGCAACGCTGTATTTCAAGACATAAAAAAGAATTGCCACGGTTCCTTTTATGCGTGGGAGAGACAGGCTGTGAAACAAGTACTAAGAAGGGGCAATATCAGATATTCCGGGGAACCCCGTCACCTGTGACTGCTTTCATCTTTTCAAATGTTTTTTCGAAGAACTCTTGTTTTTGTTTCGGAATGTAGAGCGGGCCTTCGCAATCGATGATCAACTTGCCGGCAAGGTGGTCAATCTCATGTTGTGCGACACGGGCAACGTAATCCGTATAGCGCCTGTTTATTTTGCGCCCGCTTATATCAAACGCCTTGACCTTGATCTCTGGGAATCTGCTGACTTCGACCTGGATTTCCGGACATGAGAGACATCCCTCGGTCATGGTCACCATCTCGCCCCGGGCTTGCGTAATACGGGGGTTGATCAAGAGCTCGTAATCGTCCTCGCTCTTTGACCAGCCCTTGTCATTGAATCCTTTGTTTCTGAAGATGATTATTTTCCTGCTTATGCCTATCTGCGGAGCCGCCAAACCTGCAGCTTCATCCATGGACAGGAAGGCATCGACAAGGGTTCTGATTTCTTTTGTTCTTTCTTCATCGAAGGGAACCTGTATGTCCTCACACAGCCTCCTTAAGACAAGGGTTTCCTCTTCATTAATCTTCTGATCCTTCCACAGTGTGAGAACTCTTACATCAGGCATCATTTTCCCCGTCCCAAGTTTGTTCAAGTTCTATATAGCACCTCGCACCCATTATTTCAAGTCCCTTGCGATTCTCAAATACCCTTGATAATTTTACGGATGTCTGTTAGTTTTCTTCCCTTAGACGGACTGGGAAACCCATTCAAAAACAGCAGAAGCGAGAGTGCAATCTTGATAAATTCCATCGTGACAAATAAGGCTCGGCAGGAATTTGCCAGGCTGATGAAATTTGAAAACGGAGGCTCACCAGTCACAGATTCCGGCAGGTTAAGGAAATTGCCTCTCTTGTATATACACATCCCCTTCTGCGAAAAGCTGTGTCCCTACTGTTCCTTCCACCGCGTCGTCTTTGACAGCGCCCTTTGTCATGCATATTTCAACGCCTTAAGGAAGGAGATCATGCTCTATAAAGGCAAGGGGTATGATTTCAGCGGCATCTACGTAGGTGGAGGAACGCCAACCATCCTCGTGGACGAACTCGAAGAGACGCTGAAGCTGGCGCGGCAATGTTTCTCCATCCGGCAGATATCGGTGGAGACAAACCCGAACCATCTGACGGATGAAACCATCTCCGCCCTCAAGCGCGCCGGCATAAACCGGCTTTCCGTCGGAGTCCAGAGCTTTGACGACCAGCTGCTTCGCGAAATGGATAGATATGACAAATATGGGAGCGGCGAGGCCATCACCAACCGGCTGTCGCAGACCTTGGGGCAGTTTGATACCCTCAATGCAGACATGATTTTCAATTTCCCTTCCCAGACCATGACCATGCTGGAGAGGGATCTCGGCATCCTTATGGACATAGGAATAGACCAGGTCACATACTACCCCCTCATGGTTTCGGATTCCACCCGTCAGGCCGTTGGTGAAAGGTTCGGGCACGTCGACTACGCAAAAGAAGAAAAATTCTACCACCGGATCACGGAGCGGCTGACGCCCGCATACCGACATTCGTCTGCCTGGTGTTTTTCAAAAAATGCCGTCATGATAGATGAGTACATTGTCGATTATGATGAATACGCCGGGATCGGAAGCGGGTCTATCGGCTATTTGAACGGCGTATGCTATGCCAACACCTTCAATATTGCGGAATACATCTCGCAGGTCAACCGCGGTGAAATACCTATAATGGCCTCGCGATCCTTCCGGCTCAAGGACCGGTTGCAATATGATTTCCTCATGAAGCTCTTCGGCATGAATATGGATATACGGGCGTCACAGGTCAAGTACGGCGGTATTTTTTATCGGGTCCTCTGGTTTAATATTCTTGCTTTTGTCCTTGCAGGTGCTTTACAGTATCGTTCATCCTGCCTTCGCCTGACAAAGCGGGGATGCTATCTCTGGGTGATCATGATGAGGGAGTTCTTTATCGCAGTTAATAACTTTCGTGATTTCTGCCGGTCAAGATAGTATTATAGTTATAAGACATCGTAATTTCTACAGCATCGTCACATGACAAAACAAAAGCTTGATGACCACAGAATGACATTATTGCGGGGCCTCCCCAAGATTGACGAGATAATGGTCACTCTCGAAAAGAAGGATGCATTGGCAGAAACCCCGAAGTATGTCGTGAAGTCTATCTGCCGTTCTGTAGTGGAAGAACTGAGGCAGGAGATCCTGAATACCAATAAGGATGCAAAGGGAATGCGCCTGCCCACGGCGGGAGAGGTCGTTGATAAAATCATGCAAATCATAGACGGGCTTCATCAGTACAGACTTCGCAAAGTAATAAATGCCACAGGCGTAATTCTGCACACCAACCTCGGCAGAGCGCCCTTGTGCGCCGATGCGCTGCAGAGGCTTACGGAAGTAGCCGGCGGATATTCGAATCTCGAATATGACCTTGCGAAAGGGGAGAGAGGCCTCCGCTATGACCATGTGCAGAATATTCTCTGCGAGCTATCCGGTGCGGAAGATGCTTTAGTCGTCAATAACAATGCCGCCGCCGTCCTGCTCGCCCTCAACACCCTTGCTGAGGGAAAGCAGGTTATTGTGTCGCGGGGAGAGCTTGTCGAAATCGGCGGCGAATTCCGCATACCGGATGTCATGGAAAAAAGCGGGGCATGTCTTTATGAAGTGGGAACGACCAACCGGACCCGCCTTAAGGATTATGAAAAGGCCATCGGCCCGGAAACGGCCCTCATCCTGAAGGTCCACACGAGTAATTTCAGGATTATCGGCTTTACGGAAGATACGGACCTCGCCTCACTTGTCGCCCTCGGAAAAAACAGCGGCATACCTGTGATGTATGATCTGGGCAGCGGCTGCTTCGCAGAGCTGGACAGCTACGGACTGGAGAGAGAACCCACGGTCCGCGATGTGCTGACAACGGGCGTCGGCGTCGTCACCTTCAGCGGCGACAAACTGTTGGGCGGCCCCCAGGCAGGCGTCATCCTCGGACAGAAGGACATCCTTGAGAAAATCAAAAGGAATCCCCTCAATAGGGCGCTTCGCATCGACAAGCTGACCCTTGCTGCGTTAGAGGCGACATTGATGCAGTATCTGCAACCCGAAACGGCCGTAAAGCGCCTCAGGGTTCTTAGGGCATTGACGGAAAAACTCACGGATGTCACCAGGCGGGCAAAGAAACTTCAGTCTATGGTGAGAAAAGAACATTTTGCAGGGCTTACCATCTCGGTGAAGAAAGGATTTTCCATGTCGGGCGGAGGTTCCCTTCCCGCCCAGGAGATTCCCACAATGCTCCTCAGCATCGTCTCAGCGCATATGTCGCCGAGCAGCATTGAGGAACGTTTAAGGAGACTCGATATTCCGATAATAGCACGCATTGCGGAAGACGAGGTCCTCTTTGACATGAGAACCATAGAGGAGGAAGAATTCCCATATATAAGGGACGGGCTAAAGAAAATCACGTCATCATGAAGGATAAACCGATGGATTCTCACGAACGGAAAAGCGATGAATTCATCGTCGCCTCTCATGAAGCGGGGTTGAGGCTTGACATCTATCTTTCCCTTAAGGATTTAGGGTTATCCCGCTCACAGGTCAAGAAGTCCGTAGATGACGGACTTGTCCGGGTGAATAGATTCGACAGCAAGGTGAGTCACAGGTTGCGGCCCGGAGATATTGTGGAGATCGATAAACGGGAACCCATAACCTGCAGTGCTTTACCGCAAGACCTTCCCCTGTCTATCGTTTACGAAGATGAGTACATCCTGGTGGTTGACAAACCGGCGGGCATGGTTGTACATCCGGCTGCGGGTCACTTTCAGGATACAATTGTGAATGCCGTCCTTCACCATTGCCCGAACCTTTCCGGCATCGGCGGCGTCCTGCGACCGGGGATCGTCCATCGTCTCGACAAAGAAACATCGGGACTGCTGGTTGTGGCCAAATCGGACGAGGCGCACCAGGGCCTATCCGGTCAATTCAAGCGGCACGAAGTTAAGAAAACTTATACAGCACTCGTCTACGGCAATCCCAAGGAAGATGAAGGCCAAATAGACTTGCCTCTCGGGAGGCATCCGGTTGATCGGAAGAAGATGTCCACGAGAAGCCGGCGCAGCAAAGAGGCGCTCACGACCTGGAAGGTGCATGAACGGTTCGGTGTCGCGACAATGTTGGACGTGAACATCATGACGGGGAGAACGCACCAGATCAGGGTTCACCTCTCAGCTCTCGGCCTTCCTGTGATAGGCGACAGCGTATACGGCAACTCCAGGCGGGCCGATGCCGTTCACGACACCTTTGTGAGATCAAAGCTGAAAACAATGAAACGGCAGGCCCTCCATGCGGCGAAGATCGGGTTTGTCCATCCCGTCACCTGTGAGGAGATGATGTTTTCATCTCCCCTGCCGGATGACATGGCGCACCTCGCGGATTTCCTCAGGAGACATGTACAGGTATAATCCATGCACCTTACGAGTATTACCATCGATCAGTCAAAATATCCTACCTGCGACTATTACCCCTTCAATCTGCCCGTCTTTCAGAAGACGAAGCGCATAACCTTCAATGCCCCGGTTACTTTTTTTGTGGGTGAAAACGGATCAGGCAAATCAACCTTATTACAGGCGCTCTCCCGTTCATGCGGCATTCACATATGGCAACAAATGGAGAGGACCCGCTGTAATAATAATCCGTATGAGAATAAATTCTGCGATAGCCTGACAATCGAATGGTCAAACGGTAGGGTGCCAGGCTCCTTCTTCGGTTCCGACATCTTTCATCACTTTACCGAGATCCTCGACGAGTGGGCAGCGGCGGACCCCGGCCAGCTTGAATATTTCGGCGGCAAATCCCTGATCACCCAGTCTCACGGTGAATCCCTCATGTCGTTTTTCAGGTCACGTTATCAAATCAAAGGTCTCTATCTCTTGGACGAGCCGGAGACGGCGCTCTCTCCCCGCAGTCAGCTTGCACTGCTTGAACTATTGACGGAAACGGGCGCCAGGGATCATGCCCAATTCATTATCGCCACCCATTCCCCGATACTGCTTGCGTGTCCTCGCGCATTGATATACAGTTTTGATTACAGTCCTGTGAGACAAATACTGTACGAGGAAACGGAGCACTATAAGATTTACCGTGCATTTCTCGAAAACAGGACCAATTACCTTAAGTAGCCGGCTGAAGATATCATGTAATCCTCATCGAAAGAGTGCAAACATGAAAGATCAGGAAAAGACAAGAGAAGCGCTGATAAGAGAGAACACGGATTTGCGTTCCCGCATCGCAGAGCTGGAAAAATCCGACGCTGCGCGCGTGCAGGCGGAGGAGGCCCTCTCCAAGAGTCTCGAAAATCTGAAAAAGGCGACAGGCTTCATCATTGATGTCATAGTCATGGTTGTTGAAACACGGGACCCATATATGTCCGGACATCAGAAAAGGGTTGCCGACCTTGCCCGCTCTATCGCCGCGGAAATGAATTTATCGGCGGAGATCATTGACGCCATCGGTATGGCCGGCTTGATCCATGATGTGGGAAAGATATCCATCCCGACGGAAATTCTCGGGCAACCCCGTCGGCTCACTGACGTCGAATATAGTCTTGTGAAAACTCACCCCGAGATCGCCTATCAGATATTGAAGGAGATAGATTTTTACAGGCCGGTTGCCATCATCGTCTATCAGCACCATGAACGGATAAACGGCACCGGCTATCCGCAAGGCATCAAGGGAGAGGATATCCTTCCGGAGGCGAAGATCCTCGGAGTGGCTGATGTTGTCGAAGCGATATGCAGGCACCGACCGTACAGGGCTGCATCGGGAATAGATAAGGCTTTGAAGGAAATCTCCCAGCACAGCGGTGTTCTCTATGATCCGGAAGTGGTTGACGCCTGCACAAAGCTCTTCAGCGAAAAAGGATTCAGATTTAAATCCCGTTAGAATTGATAGATAGAAGAATATAATGGCGCACTGCGAAGATGTTGCCTTCGCCGCGAAACTCACGATTGCAACCAATAAGCCAATGTTTATTTTTTCAAAAAAAGGCCCTGTAGAGTATTTGGAAGCAGCGGCGTTCACTGCCTGCAATTTCGTGACCCATGCCTTTTGCACCCGGCGCAGGGGCGTTAGTGAGGGCCGTTTTCTCAGCCTCAATTTCAGTCCGAAAGAGGGAGACAGCGAGGAGAATGTCCGCAGCAATTGGAAAATTCTCGCCCAAGCTTTCAATCTCGAGATGACGCAGTTCTTTGTGGTCAATCAGGTGCACGGGGAAAAGATTCTCACCATTGATCGTCCTCTTGCGGACTTCATCGTTCCGGAACCGCGCCAATTTGATGCCATCATAACGGATCAGCCGGGAGTTGCCATCGGCATAAAGACAGCGGATTGTGTGCCCGTCTTCTTTGCTGACAAGGTCAAGCGCATCATTGGGGTCGCCCATGCGGGTTGGCGGGGAACCGCTCTTGCAATCGCCGCAGAGTTAGTGGACGCCCTGATTAAAGGATTCGGCTGCCGTGCGGAAGACCTTATCGCTGCAGTCGGTCCTGCTATCGGACGGTGCTGCTATCAGGTGGATGAGCCGGTTTTTGACGCCATGAAAACACACAAAGGCCGGGAGTCTTTTTTATCCCCCGGCAGGGAGCAGGGAAAATGGATGCTTGACCTCTCTCTTGCCAACAGGCTGCAAATCATCGGCAGGGGCATCCCTGAGAGAAATATATCCATCGCAAACTACTGCACTTCCTGCCATAGAGATATGTTCTACTCCCACAGAGGCGAGGGAGGAAATACGGGCAGACAGCTTAACTTCATTATGCTCACCCCATAGAAAGAAGACTTCAAATATCTTTTTGCTTCAGCGTGTAAAAGACATGGTGTTTAAAAAGTGCTTGACATGGAGGAGCGGGTGATATAAATTACAGAAAAATCATAGAAAGGCTGAAATAAAGTCCTTCCTTTTTTGGATTGTCTCAAGAACCCAATTTAACAACTCGTTACTAATCCAAGTTATTCTTTATAATATACTTCGCCGTATGTTAACTCTGCCATGTCTTCTATTAATAAGTGTGGTTTGAAATGGGTGTCGGGCGCTTTGGTTGTTATTTTTAAAGACTAATAAATAGAGGTGCAAACAAGATAATTATTATGAATATCGAAGAAATTAAAAGATTGCCCATCAGTGAACTTACGAGCATGGCAAAGGAATTGAGTGTCGCCGGCGCGAGCGGTATGAGAAGACAGGATTTGATCTTTGCGATATTGCAAACTCAAGCCGAAAAGAACGAGAGCATAACAGGGTCTGGGGTGCTGGAGATCCTTCCTGACAGCTTTGGGTTCCTCAGAGCCGTAGATTACAATTATCTGCCGAGTCCCGATGACATCTACATCTCGCCCTCGCAAATCCGGAGATTCAGCCTCAGGACCGGCGATACGGTATCGGGTGAAGTCAGGCCGCCTAAGGATGGTGAAAAATATTTCGCCCTCCTCAAGGTAGATGAGGTCAATTTCGAAAGTCCCGAAGCCGCCAGAGACAAGATACTCTTTGACAATCTCACGCCCCTCTACCCGGAGCAGAAGGTAAACCTGGAAGCAGATCCGGAAAATTTTTCGACAAGGATCATGGATCTTTTCACCCCCATCGGAAAAGGCCAGAGAGGACTGATTGTTTCACCGCCGCGGGCAGGAAAGACCGTGCTCCTCAAAGATATCGCCCACAGCATTTCCACAAACCATGAAGAAGTCATTCTGATGGTTCTTTTAATCGATGAGCGACCGGAAGAAGTTACCGACATGCAGCGCAGTGTAAACGGAGAAGTCATATCGTCGACATTTGATGAACCGGCCACGCGGCACGTCCAGGTTGCGGAGATGGTGATTGAAAAAGCGAAGCGTCTTGTCGAACATAAGAAAGATGTGGTGATCCTTCTTGACAGCATCACCAGGCTCGCCAGGGCTTATAACACCGTTGTTCCGCCGAGCGGCAAGGTCTTATCAGGCGGTGTTGACTCCAACGCCCTGCATAAACCGAAACGATTCTTCGGCGCGGCGAGAAATATAGAAAACGGCGGCAGTCTGACCATCATCTCCACGGCCCTCATCGATACGGGAAGCAGAATGGATGAAGTTATTTTTGAAGAATTCAAGGGCACAGGTAATATGGAGCTTCACCTGGACCGCCGGATTGCGGACAGAAGAGTATTCCCCGCTTTTGACCTCATTCGCTCAGGCACGAGAAAGGAGGAGCTCCTGATACCCAAGGCCAACCTTAACAAGATATGGATTTTGAGGAGGCTTCTGCAGGAAATGAACCCCGTAGAGGCAATGGAATTTATCGTCGACAAGATACGCAAGACGGAAACCAATCAGGCCTTTTTGAATTCCATGAATCAGTAAGAACCATTGATTTTTGGGGCGCGAATTCGCGCCCGTCAGTATGCGAAAGAGGAGGATAATAGCAAACAATGAAGGAAGGTATTCACCCGGAATATGCGAAGACGACAATCACATGCGCGTGCGGAAGTGTGATTGAAACACAGTCCACCAGGAAGGACATAAGAGTTGAGATATGTTCTCAGTGCCATCCCTTTATAACAGGTAAACAAAAAATTATGGATACGGCTGGTCGGGTGGAACGATTCAAAAAGAAATATGCCGCTGTTGAAGCGAAGAAAAAATAGTGGTAAATCTGTCTGAATTTATGCGATTATCCGTTACGGATAGAAATTTGAGAGGAAAATATTCGACGTAATTACCCTTCCCCCGATGGGACATTTCCGCTGACCAGTCCATTGTTGCCCGTCAGTCCTTTGGCAGCGCGACTTCTGTATATTTCAATGTATTAGATTCGACCGCAAAAATCTGGCCTTCTATCCCCAGCGCATTTTATTATGTGAAAAGAAATTATGTTTAAAAGACTGAAAGATATTGAAACAAGATATGAAGACCTGGAAGGGTTGCTAAGTAATCCGGATGTGGTCAGCAAGCCCAGCGTCTACCAGAAATATGCCAAGGAGCATGCTGATTTTCAAGCCCTTGTCGAAGCATACAGGGAGTATGAAAAAACGAACGCCCGCATCGAAGAAGACCAGACTCTCCTTCGTGGAAATGATGATGAGTTAAAAGAAATAGTCAAGGAAGAACTGCCGCAACTCAAGGAGAAATTGGAGCTTCTCGAGAGCAAACTGAAACTTCTCCTCCTTCCCAAAGACCCGAACGATGACAAGAACGTCCTTCTCGAAATCAGGGCAGGCACAGGCGGTGATGAGGCGGGGCTCTTTGTGGGGGATCTTTTCCGCATGTATGCCCAGTTTGCGGAAATGCGCAGATGGAAGGTGGATGTTATAAGCAGCAGTCCGGCGGGCGGCATGGGTGGATTCAAGGAAATCATCGCCCTTATAGAAGGTCAGGGTGCATACAGCGTCTTGAAATACGAAAGCGGTGTACATCGCGTCCAGCGGGTTCCGGTTACAGAATCCCAGGGACGGATTCACACCTCTGCGGTTACTGTGGCTATTCTTCCCGAGGCCGAAGACGTAGAGGTCAACGTCGATCCCAATGATTTGAGGATTGACGTCTATCGATCCACCGGCCACGGAGGGCAGAGCGTCAATACGACGGATTCCGCAGTCAGGATCACCCACTTGCCGACAGGCCTTGTCGTCACCTGCCAGGATGAGAAATCCCAGCACAAGAATAAGGCGAAAGCCCTAAAGGTACTGAGAGCCAGGCTTCTCGATGGTATGGTGCAGAAGCAGAATGCCGAAATTTCCGAATCAAGAAAGACCCAGGTAGGAAGCGGCGATCGGAGCGAACGGATCAGGACATATAACTTCCCCCAGGGGAGGGTTACGGATCACCGCATCGGCCTGACGCTCTACAATCTGGAGTCGCTTCTCAACGGCAATATTCAGCCGATTATCGACGTCCTGGCGACGCATTTTCAATCCAAGGCCCTGCAAGACTCCGTCAGATAATCCTGCCTCATGATGTTTGCGGATGACCCCAACGTAATCACGACATGAATATTTTAAATGCCTTTAGCGAAGCGATACATGTTCTTAAGAGTTCCGGTTGTGCGACTCCCAGGCTCGACGCAGAGGTGATTCTGTCCGCTTGCTTGAAGATGGATCGCACGCGTTTTCACATCGATCGTGAGCAGTCGTTAACAGAAAATGAACTGCAAGAATTTCGGCGATGCATCGAACGGCGCAGGTACGGAGAACCCGTTGCCTATATAGTGGGAAAGAAGGAGTTCTGGTCGCTTCCGTTTGAAGTCAATAGCCATGTCCTCATACCCCGGCCGGAAACGGAAATTCTTGTTGAAGAAGTGCTGAAGGTTTGTTCAGGCCGGAAAACAGAAAATCTGAGAATCCTGGAGATCGGCACGGGAAGCGGGGCAATCAGCATCGCGCTCGCGCATGAACTAAAGAATGCGCAAATCATAGCCACCGACATTTCTCAGGACGCAATCAATGTGGCTCTTAGGAATGCGCAAATTAATAATGTCGCAAGTCAAATTCATTTTCTTTTAGGAAATCTTTTTGAGACTGTGTCAGGAAAATTTGATATTATTGTCTCCAATCCCCCCTATATATCGAATGAGGAATATGACTGCCTGCCCTCAGGCATTAGGGACTTTGAGCCGGAAACGGCGCTCCTTGCCGGCGCTGACGGAATTCTCTTTCACAGGGAGATCATCAAGGCAGGCGGCGTCTATCTGAAGGCGGGGGGCTGGACTTTCATGGAAATGGGAGATGGACAAAAAGAACTGGTTGAATTTATGTTGAATGAATTTGGCCTTTATGACAATATCGCGTTCAGAAACGACTACGCAGGCATTAATCGTGTTGCTATCGCAACGAGAGTGACGACCGGTGGATAAGATTATTATAGTTGGCGGCGAGAGGCTCCGTGGCGATGTTCAGATCAGCGGGGCCAAAAATGCCTCTCTTCCCGTGATGGTTTCCGCGCTTCTGGCGCCTGGCTGGAGCACATTTCTCAACGTTCCAAATCTTGTTGACATCAAGACGATCAAAAAACTTCTCAGAAATCTTGGGGCCAAGATCGAGGGAGAAGGTACCGTAAGGATCAATACGGAAGACATCAGTAATTGTGAGGCCCCGTATGATCTCGTGAAGACCATGAGGGCATCCGTCCTCGTCCTGGGGCCGCTCGTAGCAAGGATGGGTGTGGCAAGGGTCTCTCTTCCGGGGGGCTGCGCGATAGGAGCAAGGCCGGTCAATCTGCATATAAAAGCCCTCCAGGATTTAGGTGCGGAAGTGGAACTGAAGGACGGCTACGTGGAGGCGAAGGCGCGGAGATTGAAGGGCGCCACTATCTACTTTGACATTCCCACGGTAACTGGAACGGAAAACATCATGATGGCCGCCTGCCTGGCTGACGGGACTACGCTTCTGAAAAATGCCGCCATGGAGCCTGAGGTTGTCAATCTCGCCAATGTCTTGAACGGCATGGGGGCGAAGGTCACCGGGGCCGGCACGGACATAATCAGGATAGACGGCGTCGAGAAAATGCATCCCGTTGAAGCCGCCGTTATTCCGGACAGGATCGAGGCAGGCACTTTCATGATTGCCGTGGGCATGGCGGGCGGGGATGTCAGAATCATGGGATGTGAACCTGTCCACGTCGAAGCGCTGACCATGAAACTGAGAGACGCAGGAATGGAAATCACCCCCTTCGATGGCGGCATCAGGGCCGTGGCTAAAAAGAAGATTAAGAGCATTGATATAACAACGCTCCCCTATCCGGGATTTCCCACGGACTTGCAGGCCCAGATGATGGCCTTGATGTCTGTAGCAAACGGGCTCTCCGTCATAACAGAAACGGTTTTTGAAAACAGATTTATGCATGTGAGTGAATTGATGAGGATGGGGGCCGATATCCTGATTCATGGAAACAGTGCCATGGTGAAGGGAATACCGAAGCTCAAAGGGGCTCCGGTCATGGCGACAGACCTCCGGGCCTCCGCTTCGCTGATCCTCGCGGGATTGGCGGCGGAAGGAAAGACGGAGCTCTCCCGGGTTTACCATATAGACAGGGGATACCAGGAGATCGAAAAGAAATTTTCCGCCATTGGCGCCAATATAAAAAGGGTCTCAAGCTAAGATGAGAATTATCCGCACCGACCAGGCCGGCTTCGAGAACATATTCCAGCAGATTAAGAATCGCGGCTGGTTCAATGAGGACATCTGGAAACAGGTAAAGATAATTGTGGAAGACGTCCGCAAGGGAAAGGACAAGGCCCTTTTTACATATACCAAGAAGTTCGACAAGTGGATTCCCACTGAGGATACGATAGAAGTAACATCCGCAGAAATAAAAAAGGCTGTAGCCGTGGTCAAGGCGGAAGAGATAGCTATCCTCAAGCTTTCGGCGAAGCGCTTGAAAAGGTTCCATGAGAGACAGATAATTAAGAGCTGGTCCGTTTCTGATGAAGCGGGTATTGAACTTGGACAGCAGATATCACCCCTCGATCGCGTGGGCATTTATGCCCCCGGCGGTCTTGCCTCGTATCCCTCTACCGTAATCATGGCGGCTGTTCCGGCAAAGATCGCG
>PLMX01000096.1:14448-15973 GCA_003142635.1 Syntrophaceae bacterium
GCCAAGATGATGGTTTACCAGTGGTGCTGGTGCGGAATCGATATGGCCGCCGGCCCCAGCGAGATTCTGATCATAGCGGACGCAACGGCAGATGCCTCTTATATCGCCGCTGATCTCCTTGCCCAGGCGGAACATGATGAAATGGCGAGCGCCGTTCTTCTCACCCCACATGAAGCCTTGGCCAAGAAAGTGGCCGCGGAAGTTGCTCTGCAGTTAAATGGCCTGAAAAGAAAGGCGATTGCCTCACGCGCTCTCACAGACTACGGCGCCATTATCGTAACCAGAAATATTCATGAGGCAACAAGCATCGCCAACCGGTTTGCGCCGGAGCATCTCGAATTGATGGTCAGGAAGCCAAAGGAAAAATTGGCTGAGATAAAACACGCGGGCGCCATTTTTCTCGGGCACAATACGCCGGAGACCCTCGGAGATTATATGGCCGGGCCCAATCACATCCTTCCCACAGGGGGAACGGCAAGATTTTCATCTCCCTTAGGTGTGTACGATTTCGTGAAGCGAAGCAGCGTACTTTTCTTCACGAAAGAGTCCCTGCAGAAATACGGAAGGCGGGCGGCGAGATTCGCTGACATGGAGGGGTTTGAGGCGCACGGAAAGTCAGTTACCATAAGGATGCGGCCAAAAAAGCCTTGACAAAAAATCTCAGCTGGCTAAGATGACCAGCGTCGTTCTGGTTTGTATTTGTTTTCTTTTACTGTCTTTTGTTCTCTTCTGAGCGGGCGTAATTCAGCGGTAGAATGTCAGCTTCCCAAGCTGGACGTCGTGGGTTCGACTCCCATCGCCCGCTCCATTTTACTCATGTAATTACATATGCTTACCAAAAATTAATACCCCGTTTTTTAGAGTCAGAACACAGTCAAATTTTTCACTATTATTTACTAAAATTTTCTTAAATGATGTTCTATTTTAGACTGACCACATGTACTACAATATCCATCTAATGTTGTTTGCACCATCGGCAAACCATCAAGATCCTTTCCCTCAAAGATTTCAAAATGTTTATTAATAACATCTAAAACACGCTCTGCAAACCTAACGTGATTAAGCCAGAAATCACCATTCTCACCAATTTCGACATCTTCTCTCTCCTTTGCTACTCAACAATCCAGCCTTCACCCTTACTCCTTCCCTTTCCTGTTTCGGCAACGTAGCCTGATGCAAAATCGCATTTCTAAATACATTCCAAAATCGCCTCGCAACTGTATCGTTCTCCAGCACCGGAAATAATTTTCTTAATGATCTAAAAAAAGGACTTTTAAAATCCCCCGCATTAGTACCACTTTCTGAACGTAAATATCTCTCCAATAGTGGAAATGTAATCATTAACAAAGTAAAACCCGCATTTCCGTTTTTATAAAGAGGTTTAACGATTTCACAAAACCAAAGTTCAAAATTCTCTTTGTGTGTGTTCATAACGATCTCCTCAATCAAACCACTCCTCTAATTCTCTTCCAGCTTCAGTTTATCAATCTTAATTACTTTCGCTCACGACTGTCCGGTTAAAGTT
>PLMX01000074.1 GCA_003142635.1 Syntrophaceae bacterium
CATCAACCGGATGAACCTTAATTGTGACTGAAATGATAGTAATAAAAACATTCGAGATAAAAAATAAGCTTGGTCTTCACGCGAGGGTTGCAGCAAAGCTCATCAACATATCTACGCGATTCAAGGCGAAGATATTTTTTGAGAGGGATGGTAAAGTTGCAAACGGGAAGAGTCTTCTCAGTATCTTGACGTTAGCCTGTCCATTGGGAAGCAGGCTGACGATAAGGGCAGAGGGAGTGGACGCGCGAGAGGCTGTTCATGACCTTGGCAAACTGATAGAGGATAAATTTGGAGAAGATTGATGGTCGATGATGCAGGGAAAAGGTCTTTTGTTCTCAAGGGCATTGGTGTCTCGCCAGGCATAGTGATCGGAAAGGCGCACCTCTTTGATCGTTTTGATGCCCGGGTTTCCTTTTACAGGCTTCGGGACAAGGATCTGATATCAGAGGAGGTTAAGAGGTTTAAGGCTGCGCTGAAGGAATCGGAAAAACAGCTCCTTGAAGTAAAAAACAGACTCCGTGAACTGGCTGGACAAGAACCCTTGTATATCATAGATGTACATCTATTGATCCTAAAAGACAAGATGTTTATCAATCATACTGTTAAGTATATCAAAGACTTGTGCATCAATGCCGAATGGGCCATCAAGATGACCATTGACAGATATCGAGAGATCTTTGACAAAGTTGAAGATGAATATCTCAAAGGACGGATCAGCGATATTCGCTACGTGGGGCAGATGATCACGAGAAATCTTGCCGGAGGTAAAGATGTCGTCAGGGATATTGCCGGCAAGGGGATAATCATTGCAGCAGACCTCTCGCCTGCAGATACTGCGCAGATGATGATAAATAAGGTGCAGGGATTTGCAACGGATATGGGAGGAAAAACATCTCATACGGCTATTGTGGCGCGTGCCGTAGAAATTCCCGCCGTAGTTGGTTTGGAGTCTATTACTAAAATGGTACGAACCAACGATGATATCATTGTCGACGGCTCGGCGGGGCTTGTTGTTGTGAATCCTGATCCGGAAATGATTAGGGTATATGACGATAAGCGTAAGCATTTTGAAATAGCCCAGGAAAATTTTCTGAAATATGCCAGACTGCCTGCTGTAACGAAAGATAATTATAGAGTGGATATCGGAGGCAATATCGAGTTTATCGAAGAGGTTCCCACTGCTGTATCCCATGGCGCTGAGGGCATTGGTCTTTACAGAACGGAGTTCATCTACATAAATAAGGGACAGCTGCCCACGGAGGAAGAACACTTCTCAAACTACAGAAGTATCGTCGGCGTAGAGGGTTTGAATTGGGCGACAATCAGAACCTTTGATCTCGGAGGTGACAAATTTTACTCCGATCCCAAGTTGGCGAAGGAAATGAATCCTCAAATGGGTCTGCGAGCTATCCGCTTCTGCTTGAAAGAAGTCGATATGTTTAAGGTGCAGTTGCGGGCGATTGCCCGTGCCAGTGCTTTTGGAAAGACGAGGATCATGTTTCCCATGGTTTCGGGTATTGAGGAGATACGGGAAGCCAAGAGGATATTTTTTGAGGTTAAGGATGATCTTGTAGCCAAGGGCATACCAGTGGGTGATGACATTGAAATTGGCGTCATGATAGAAGTTCCGTCTGCCGTGATTATGGCCGACGAACTGGCAAAAGAAGTGGATTTTTTCAGCATAGGCACGAACGATCTTATCCAATATGCATTGGCTATCGACAGGATTAACGAAAGAGTGACCTATCTGTATGAACCGCTTCACCCTGCCGTTTTGCGACTCATCAAGCGGGTAATTGACGTCGGTCATAATGCGGGCGTTCGGGTTGCCATGTGCGGCGAAATGGCAGGCGAGCCGGCCTATATCATGATTCTCTTAGGTTTCGAGATAGACGAACTGAGTATGAATCCACTGGCAATACCACGGGTGAAGAAGATCATTCAGGAATCAACCCTAAAGGAATCCAAAGCGCTGTTAGAGAAAGTTATGACTTTCTCATCGGCTGCTGTGATTCGAGAATTTGTATACAATTATATGCGTGAACGTTTCCCGGAAGAATTCCAGACGAACGGCACGTGAGATTAAGTGGAGAAAAAGCATTCTCGTAGGCATCAAGTAAATTATGTTTTCTGCGGGCGCGTATAGAGACAAATCGCCGGGAACTTCATTTTCGTAAGAGATCATCATGTCCTTCCTGTCAAAAATTAGAGTATGGATGGCGGAAGATGGAGATTTTTACGCGGGCCACCTTTACCGGGAGGATAATTTCCTCCTTTTCTGGCTCATCAAGAAGGTGTTATCCAAAGTAGAACTTGCCGATGAGTATGTCGAAGCGCTAAGAAAGCTGTCTGAAAGAGGCACAGTCGTCTACGCCATAAAGAATAAGAGTCAGCTAAACAGCCTCATTATTCGAGAGCTTTCCGCACGAAAAAGCATCCCCAGGCCAGTCTATTGTCACGGCTTCAATATGATATTCTGGCAGCCGTTCCCTGCCCTTGCCAAGGTTATTCTCTCAAGTATATCCCAATTGGTCTTCAAGAAATCAGTCCCTGATGCCGCGAAGAAAAGCTATCTGAAACGAATCACTGCCGAAGGCAAGAGTGCGATAATCCATCTCGGAGGTTCGGAATTTTTCGAAAGCCCGGCTACCGAGGATGCTTTCGCCCAGTTGCTGGAGGCTCAAAATAATTCAAGTGTTCCCATCTATATTGTCCCCGTCATGATTACTTACGGACGGAGAAGGGAGAAGGAGAGAGAAAGCTTTCTCAATATATTGTTCGGGCAGACCGAAGAGACGGGTGCGCTCCGTCAGCTTATCACCTTCCTCAGGTATTCCAATAAGGCTACGGTCATATCCGCAGAACCTGTTGACTTGGCCGACTATGTCAGTAACAACGCAGGCGCGAAAATAGACGTCCTATATCATGATCTGAGAAGAGAACTGATCGAACGGATTGACGAAGAAAAGATGAGTATCGTAGGTCCTGTTTTGAAGTCGAGGGAAGAGATCATCAGCATGGTTCTTAATGATGGTAACCTTGATCATTTCATTGAAGACATGGGTGCACACGGGGCAAAAAAACATGACTCCTTAGCCAAGGAAGCAGAGAAATATATCCGGGAAATTGCTGCCGACTATAATGACATGTTTATCGAGGTCTGGGATAAACTTCTGACGTGGTTGTGGAACAACATCTATGACGGCGTAGTAGTGGACAAGCCGGGACTTGCTAAAATAAGAAACTTATCAAAAAAAATGCCCTTCGTTATTATTCCCTGCCATAGAAGCCATATTGATTATCTTCTCCTCTCCTATGTTTTTTTCAAGTATAATATACAGATGCCGTTTGTCGCCGCCGGCACCAATTTATCTTTTTGGCCATTAGGATATCTATTTCGGAAATCGGGCGCTTTTTTTATCCGACGCACCTTTAAGGGGAATAGACTTTACGGCGAAGTCTTTGCCAAGTATCTGGAGGTCATCTTGAAAGAGGGTCTTCCCCTGGAGTTCTTCATTGAAGGGGGAAGGAGCCGCAGCGGCAAGATGGTAATGCCCAAGTTCGGCCTCCTCTCAATGCTTATTCAAGCTTATAGAAAGAGGGCCGGTGATGATCTGGCATTGATCCCCGTTTACATCGGCTACGATCGAGTCATCGAAGAAGAATCCTACCTGAGGGAGCTTGGGGGAGTTTCCAAAGAGAGAGAAAAACCGTCAGATGTCATCAAGAGCCGCAGATTTCTAAGGAAGCGTTACGGGCGCGTCTACGTAAATATCGGTGAACCCACCTTTCTGAAATCATATCTCGCTTCACAGGAAAAATCTTTTGATGATATGAGTATGGATGAAAGGCAGAGCCTGTACAGAAAGATCAGTTATGAAATAACTCTGGAAATCAACAGGGTGTCCGTTGTTACCCCATTTTCGCTCGTTGCCTCCGTCTTGCTGTGTCACGACAGAAGGGGCATATCACATGATGATCTCATGGCTGTGCTGAATTCATTCTATGCTTATTTCAGCTACAAGAAAGTAAATTTTGCGGCAACCTTGGTCAATAAGGAAAAGGCCTTTCTTGATGCCCTCAATCTGTTTGAGGAGTCGGGAATCATATCCAAGATGGGTGCAGAAGAAGAGCCGGATGAAATGGAAGAAATTGTCTACTCCCTGGAAGACGATAACAGGCTTAATTTAGAATATTACAAGAATAACATCCTTCACTTTTTTGTGCCGATCAGCTTTGTAGCCGCGTCACTGTTTTCAAGCCACGAGGATATGGTACCTTTAAACCGGATAGTCAAAGATTTCCAATTTTTGAAAAGGCTATTCTGGCAGGAATTCATCTTTGACGACCGGAAGGACGACCTGGATGAGGTAAACGACGTTCTTGCTTATTTGAACAGCAGGGGTATGATTGCCGCCTGGGAGCAGGATGGTCAGGCGCTCGTCGAGGTGAAAGGCAAAGGAAAGACAAATCTTATGCCCTTCGCAGGCTTAATCAGCAACTATATGGAGTCGTACTGGGTAGTAATCAGGAGCTGCATGTATCTCAGGAAAGGTGCTATGCCGGAAAAAGACTGGCTGAGAAAAATTCAGCAGCATGGTGCCAAGATGTACAAGAAGGGGGAGATAAGGAGAGCGGAAGCCATGTCGCAGTCTAATTATCAAAGCGCCATGCAATTCCTCCAGGATGCAGATATCGTGTATGTTTCGGTGGCAAGCGAGAGAGGAGACAAGAAAGAAGCCAATATATTTGCGCTTACAGGAAACAAGGCGGAATTGGATTCTGTAAGGCGCCGTCTTTTCGAATTTTTGTAATGATGGAATTGCGAAAGTATCAATCCATCCCGCTCAAAGCGTCGGAGCCCCTTAATCTCATACAATAATCCTTTCAAAGTTTTACGTTATGATCGCTTTCTGCACTGCGGGTCCAATTGGCAGTTTTTGTTTGACATGACGGGACGTTCGTGTTAAGGAGCGCCACGCAAATGGATAAGGATACGAAGAAGACGACCATCCAAATGGCATATGCAAGCAGCATAGGCATTTTCATGGTTGTGCTGATCTTCGGCGGTCTTTATCTCGGCGTTTATCTGGACCGGAAATTCGACACCGGCTATATCTTCACAGTTTTCCTTCTGGTCGCGGCCCTTGTTGCCGGATTCAGAAACATATACGTGTTAATCAAGAAAATACCGGATGAAAAGCCGTTAATTAAGTATCTGAAAAGTGAACCGCACAGAAAAAGACCCCCTGCAAAAGTGGCTTGAGTTTACAAACTGGATCATTTTGGGAATATTGACTGTGATCAGTTTTATCTTCATGCCTCACAAGTTTGCCCTGGGCCTGCTATTGGGCGGCTTTATAAGTATTGTAAATTTTCACTGGCTCGTCCGGGATCTCCGAAAGGCATTCAGAAATCTTTCGGAAAAGTCAAACTCTGCGGTGATGTTTAAATATTACATCAGGTTTGGCGTTACGGCAGTTGCCCTCTATTTTATTATTACCGGAGATGTTGTTGATATAGTAGGCTTACTGATCGGGCTTTCAACAGTAGTGATTGCCATAGTAATTACCACAATTGCTTTATATTCAAAAAAAAATTGTATTGAGGAGGCGAGATAAAAGATGCATTCTCTTTCATTCCTTGAAAACCACTACATTCCTGCGCACATAATGTATACATGGTTTGTCATGGTTCTGCTGGCACTGTGTTCTTTCCTGGCAACGCGCAAGCTGGATATTTATCCGACCAGATTTCAAAATGTGATGGAGGTTGTCGTCAGCGGTTTGGATTCTTTAATAACTGATACAATGGGTCATGACGGAAGGAAATTCTTTCCTCTCATTGCTACTATAGGACTCTTCATTCTTACATCCAATCTCCTGGGACTTGTTCCCGGTTTTGAATCCCCCACGGCCAATCTGAACACGAACCTTTCCATGGCGCTTGTGGTCTTTTGTATGACGCACGTTATGGGGGTCAAGGTTCACGGGTACAAATACGTTAAGCAATTTATGGGTCCCGTGTGGTGGTTGACGCCGCTTATGGTTCTCATCGAACTCGTCAGTCATTTGGTTCGGCCCGTATCGCTCACGGTGCGATTATTCGGGAATATCGAGGGCGGGCATATCGTTGTTGCCGTACTATTCCTTTTGGCGCCCTTCCTTGTGCCCATACCGATTCTTTTTCTCAAGATTTTCATATCCGTAATCCAGACCCTCGTCTTCATGCTGCTCTCCATGATGTACATTGCGGGCGCCATGGAGGAAGCACACTAAAGCACGCCAATCTGAACAATAACAAAGGGAGGGGCCAAGAATTGAAGTGTCTTGGCTCCTCTTCTATTCCCCCGACAACCGAGGGAAGGAATAGCGCTATGAGTTTTAAATCTTGCCGGTTCCGCCCGATCAGATCCAAAGATATAATCTATTGTGCGGTTAACCGACGCGGCCGGGTCCAGGCAGATGCAAACCGTGATAATCATCAGGGCTGTAACTGCGCGAAGTATGCCGGCCCAGCCGCAATATTCCCTATAAATAAGATAAGGGGGCAATGCTGGAGATGTCTTTGAAAAGTGAAACCGTCAGACTGAATAAAATCATTTCCGTCATTTTCTTGACCGTCATATTCATCTGCACCGGGTATTCCTTATCGCACGCAGAGAAGAACTTCTTGTGGCGCGTTCAGTCAAAAAGAAACACGGTCTATGTGCTTGGCTCTATCCATCTCCTGAAGAAAGATGTCTATCCCCTCAGCAGAACGATAGAAGGCGCTTTTGAGAAATCGGATGTCCTAGCGGTCGAGGCGGACGTCAACGACATAAACCGGCTGGATCTCCAGAAGTTGATGGAGAGCGCCTTTTACCCTGGCGGTGACAGCCTTGAAAGACATGTCTCGGGAAAGACCTTCAACCTCATCAGGGAGGAAACGGCAAGGGCCGGTTTGCCCATGGAGTTAGTCTATAACCAGCGGCCATGGTTTTTGGGACTGACGCTGGAGTCGGTAGAACTCATGAAATCAGGCTATGACCCCAATTATGGGATAGACAAACATTTTCTTTCCAAAGCTGAAGGCAGGAAGAAGATATCGGAACTGGAGAATCTTGATTATCAGATCAGTCTTCTTGCCGGCTTAAACGACGAGGAGCAGGAGATGTTTCTATTATACACATTGAGGGAGTTGAAAATACTTGTGCAGGAAGTCGATAAGCTCGTAGACGCATGGAAAACCGGCGCCGTGGAGAAGATGGAGTCTATAGAGACAAAAAGCCTGACTGAAGACAGAAGATTTAATACTATTTATGACAAACTGATCTATAAGAGAAACAGAAATATGGCGCAGAAAATCGAAGGCTACCTGAATACAAACAGGACATACTTCGTTGTTGTCGGGGCAGCCCATCTTCTCGGCGATAAGGGGATTATCCGGCTGTTGAAGGATAAGGGCTATTCCGTAGAACAATTGTAATGAACGGTATAAAACTATTGAGTGATCTTGAAGCCGGCGAGAAGAAGCATAACACCCTTACGCACCATCATAACGGCAATGGCGGCGAGCAGGAGAGCGGCAAGCTTTGAAACTGTCCTGGCTCCGGACTTCCCCAAAAGGCGGATGATCGGCGCATAGAGCCAGAAAGTGAAGCCGGCAATCAGTATGTTCACGATCAGGGCCGCCACCGTAGCCAACGGTCCATACTCCTGGACGAGAATTAGTATCGTAGTGAGGACGGCAGGACCGACGATCAGGGGTACACCTAAAGGCACCGCGCCGAGACTCTCCGGATCGATCTGACTCCATCTCCTCTCCACGGACATTAGATCATCGAGGGAAATAATAAAAAGGAGGGTTCCGCCGGCGATCATGAAATCAGATACGGTGATACCCAAGAGATCCAGGATGATTTTTCCTACGGCCAAAAAGATCACCGCCACGACGGTTGCCGTAACAACGGACTGCACAATAATCCGATTGATCCTTGGCCTGTCCAGCCCCTCGGTGAAAATCATGAACATGGGCAGGACGCCAATCACATTCACCGCCATGAATATGGGTAAAAAGCAGAACCAGAACCTGTTCATGGGATCGCTACCTTACACTTAGTATTAGGTTACATTATAGGGAATGGAATAGAATAGTACAACGAAAATTATGAAAGATATTCATGATGCGCGGGGAATGTAGCAGAGCGGCAAGAGATGCTGTTGCAACATGAGAATTACATCCACTAATTTCTCCGATGGGGAGCCCGTGAGAAGCTATATTTTTGATAATAGTAAAGGCGAATATAGATGATTAATAAGACACCCCAACGAAGTGGGGAACTTTTCAAATCAGGATTCCGCTGAGCGGAAAGCGTTTTGCTTTCCGTGGCAGAGAGCAAAAATGTTCAATCGGAATTGATTCCGAAAATCGCTACCGGCTTCTGCGGCGGCATCGCGAGGACGAGCGGGATCTGTGGAGCGGTAAGCGGCGCCGTTATGGCGATAAGCATATTTTATGGACGAGGCCTGCCGGATGAACCAATAGATAAGAGCTACGTCCCCGTGAGAAAATTAATCGACACCTTTGAAAACAAATTTGGTTCGACAAATTGCAGAGAGTTAACAGGGTGCGATCTGGGGACAGTAGAAGGCAGGAAAATATTCTGGGAAACGAATATGCTTGAGCGATGCAGAGGTTATACTGAAGAAGCCACGAGAATGGCGATGTCGATTATCGAAGAAAAACCGCAGACCGAAGTTGTTGCAAACGCATAACAGTTGCCAACGAGAATCAAGAACATGCTAATTCATTATTTCCAGCACGTGCCATTTGAGGGGTTAGGAACCATTGAACAGTGGATACGTGCCCGTAGATATCATTTCACGGTAACCAGATTCTATCAAAGTGACCCGGTACCGGACGTAGAAGGAGCTGACTTGCTAATTGTCATGGGAGGTCCGATGGGGGTCCACGATGAGGATAGATTCCCGTGGCTGGTGATGGAGAAGCGCTTTATTGAGAAAGCCATGAGCAGGGGGAAGGCTGTCTTGGGAATTTGTCTCGGTGCGCAACTGATAGCCGATGTTCTTGGGGCCGAAGTGTATCCTAACCGAACCAAGGAAATCGGCTGGTTTCCCATTGAGCTCACCGAGGCGGGGCGACGCTCTCCTTTATTCGGTTTTTTGCCCGGGCGATTGGAAGTGTTCCACTGGCACGGCGATACGTTTGATTTGCCGGCGGGGGCGGTTCATATAGCGCGTAGCGAAGCATGCACGCATCAGGCTTTTGTGTACAACGAGCGGACAATTGGTCTGCAATTCCACCTGGAGTCCACTATAGAAGGCGTTGAGGCACTCATTGAGAATTGTTCAGGGAAATTGGCCGATAGCAGATATATTCAGGCACCATCGCAATTGAAGGCTCAGCCAAAGGCTTTCCGTGTGATCAACGTGGCGATGGACGAACTGCTTTCCAAAATTGGAAAAATGGTCGAGCAGGCATCGTGACGGCGCTGTTTACCCGCAACTGCTACATGAAGTTCAGCGGATCCACATCTACTCTAATATCCAACGCAGATACAGAAGCTCTTGAGATGATGTCTTTGGCAAGATCATGAACTGCGCGGGCGTCCTTGCCTTTCAAGAGCAGTTGCCAGCGGTGCCTTGCCTTGATTCTGGCAATGGGGGACTCGGCCGGACCAATTACTTCCACCTTGTCTTTCAACTTATTCTTGGTCAACGAGTCCGCAATAAAACGTGTCAGTGCTCTAAGCCCTTCCATGCCCCTTTGTCTTGACAGGCTCGAAAGTTGAAGATTCACGATGCGGGTGAGCGGTGGATAGGACAGTGCACTTCGCAGCGCAAGCTCATCATCATAAAATCCCATATAATCATGATCCTTCGCCCTGGTTATGGCATAGTGCCCGGGATTGAAGGTCTGGACAATGACCCTTCCAGGCGATTCACCTCTTCCTCCCCTCCCGGAAACCTGGGTCAGGAGCTGAAATGTCCTTTCCGCCGCGCGAAAATCGGGTATATTGAGGGATGTATCTGCTGAAATTACGCCCACCAGCGTGACGTAAGGGAAGTCGTGTCCTTTGGTGATCATCTGCGTTCCGACAAGGATATCGATGTCACGGCGGTCAAGGGCCTTTAATATCTTTTCGTAAGTCCCTTTCCCGGCTGTTGTATCGCTGTCCATTCTTTCGATTCTGGCATGCGGGAAGATCTTTTTGACCTCCTCCTCCAGTCTTTCCGTTCCCAAGCCATAGGGGCGAATATGTTTTCCGTGACATGCGGGACACGACGAGGAGGGTCTCATGGCATAATTGCAATAATGGCACTTCAGATTGCTTTCACTCGCGTGATAGGTCATGGATACGGCGCAGTTCAGGCATTTAAACACATGCCCGCAGTCAAAGCAGAATGTGAATGTATAAGAGCCGCGCCTATTTAAGAACAGGAGAGTCTGCTGTTTCTTTTTAAGGGTGTCATCAATCGCTTCTTTCAATGCCCGGGACAGAACATGCGAGGAAGCATATCCACTGCCCTCCGCCTCCTGCTTCATATCGATGATTTCAATCTTCGGCAGTGGTCTGTTTTCCACCCTGCTGGGCAGGACAAGGTACTTGTATTTCCCCGTCATCATATTAAAATACGTCTGAACGGCAGGCGTCGCGGAGCCTAAGACAACCGTTGCTGAATTCAGGTTTGCCTTCATGATTGCGAGGTCGCGGGCGCTGTATCTCATCCGGTCATCCTGCTTGTAAGAGGTGTCATGTTCCTCATCCACGATAATCAGCTTTAGATTTCTTACTGGTGCGAAGACAGCCGAGCGGGCACCGATGACGATGTTGAGGTCGCCCCTTTGTATCCGCCTCCATTGATCGTACCGCGCGGATTTTGAGATACCGCTGTGAAGCAAGGCTATCTCCTGATCTCTAAATCTCTTGTTAAAGCGGGTGAGCAGTTGCGGCGTCAGGGCTATTTCCGGGACAAGAAGAATTGCGCCGCCTCTCATCCTGATAGTCTCTGCAATGGCATTGAAGTACACTTCCGTCTTGCCGCTCCCTGTGACGCCATGGAGGAGGAACGGCGAAAAGATCTTGCTCTCCAGGCCTTTCACAATCGCGCACAAAGCGTCTTTCTGATCCTCGTTCGGCGTGATTACAGCTTCGCCGCCGCCGATATCAGGGTTCTGACCGTGCCCGCGTGATACTTCTTCTTCGGTCATACGGAGAATCCCCCGTTGTTCCAGGCTTCTTAGCAGGGGCAGGATGTTCTTGAATTTCTTCGAGAGGAAAGCGACGGAGCAAGGGCCCTCCGCACTGAGTAATTCGGTGAGCAAGGTTTGTTTTCTTGTCAGCTTTGTAATGGCTGTATCCCGGCGATTGAGATGGACGAACCTTTCCTTTTTAGGGCTCACCTCCGCTTTCCCCGTTCTTATCTCTTCGGCAATAAACCCGGCATCGACAAGGGCATTGATGTCTCTGGAGATGTCCTTCTTTCCGAGCAATTTTTTTAGTCGATCGAGGGGCAGGCCATCCGGGAAATGATTGAGTGTATCGATTATGCACTTTTGCGCCGCGGAAATCTGCAGGTTATTTCTTTCCTGACTTTCCTTTGTGATAGCGATCCATCGGTCGCTCTTCGGATCGATTCCTCCCGGCAGGATCTCGGCGAGTTCCTTTCCCAGGGGATAGATGTAGTATTGTGACCCCCAACGGTAGAAGTTTAAATCTTCTTCGTTGAAAAGGGGTTCGGAGTCTAATATTTCTGTGATTTCCTTAACGTCTTCGCAAGATGTCTGATGAGATACTTCGATTATATATGCCGTGAGCCTTCTTTTGCCGAAAGGGGCGAGGACCCGTTTCCCAATGGCGATTTCTTGCTGCAAAGCCTTGGGAACGGAATATGAAAATGTCTTCTCCGAAGGGATGTTGACGGCAACTGTTACAAACATCGGGTTCGTTACCTGTTAGGACAAGGCGGGGAAATTTTATTATAGTTGATCTGCGGGGTTGTTATATCTTGTTGTAATGCGAGGTCGCGGTTAAAGAGTATATGCGTTCAGGATATCAATCGGGATGTTTATTCCCCTTTGAGCCGTTCTATCTTTTCCTGCTTGGTCTTGCAATCGATGCAGAGAGTCGTTACTGGTCTCGCCATCAGTCTCTTCTCAGAGATGGGACCGCCGCAGACCTCACACATACCAAAGATACCATCGTCGATTCGCTTTACGGCCTCTTGGATCTTGACGAGCAACTTTCTCTCCCTGTCTCTAATGCGGAGTTCAAAGTTTCTGTCCGATTCGAGAGTCGCCCGGTCATTGGGATCGGGAAAATTTTCCTTTCCCGTAGTCATGTCGGATACTGTTTTTTCCGCTTCATCGAGAAGCTCGTTCATCTTCTGGGTCAGCAGGTATCTAAAAAATTGACGCTTCTCCGGTTTCATGGTTTGAAATTTTTCTGGTTTCGTGGCCATCTCGATCACCCTGTAGAAACTTGACATGAAGTCTTTATTTGAACAGTGGTTAATACACAAAGAATGCCTTCTTGTAAAGGAAAATAATCATTCGCCGGGGAAATGAATTTGTCGTTAATATTACAATAACTTGCGCCCTCGTTTATGGTTGGCAAAAGGCCTTTTTTACTTTTTCAATGATGTTTGTTGTCGATGATCCCTTGATTTCCGGAATGATGACTACCGTGCCGCCCCATTTCGCTATCGACTCCCGTCCCACGACGTCTTCCTCTTTCCAGTCGCCTCCTTTCACAAGCACGTGGGGCTGCAGACATTCAATCAACGTAAGCGGGGTCAGTTCAGGGAAAATCGTAACATAATCCACCGATTCCAGGGAAGCGAGAATATCTGCCCGCTCGTTTTCCGGCGTCAGCGGGCGTTTTTCCCCTTTCAGGGATCTGACTGATTCGTCACTGTTAAGTCCCAAAACGAGGACATCGCCTTGACTCTTGGCATCCCGAAGATAGCGAGTGTGCCCGACGTGAAGGATATCAAAACAACCGTTTGTGAAGACAATTTTCTTCCCTTCACCGCGAAGAGCGTCAATCTTTTTCTTCAGTTTCTCCCGGGGATAAATTTTGTCCATTTGTTTTGTCTCCAGTCACTGTTCTTACAGATTTGTCCTTTAAACGAAGATTTCCTCTCACATTCCTGCAAAAACGGAATTTTAAAATATCGTTTCGGACGCTTGTAGTAGCGATCGTGAATAGATCCCGGCAGAAGCCGGTTTTGCATTATGGGATACGCTGTTATTCTACAATGGCGACGGCCGTAATAACAAGGAAAGAATTATTCAGAGGATAAATTGAGCTAAACCGCTCTGGCCAGCGTCAGAGCCGCCACTCGCTCGGCCCTGTTCTTGATGAGCACGCGCGCACATTCTTTTACCGTGCTTCCCGATGTATATACGTCGTCCACGAGGATAATCTTTTTCCCCTTGACTGTACCTGAATCTGCAACGGAAAAAACACCATGAACGTTTGCTTCCCGCTCCTTTTTCCCCAGGCTGATCTGCGGTTCCGTATATACATGCCTTTTGAGTGTTATGAAGTCCAATGGTATATGGAATCTCCTGGATACTTCTCTGGCCAGGACGACGGACTGATTGAATCCCCTTTCCCTCAACCTCTTGGCATGAAGAGGGACAGGCATGATCAGAGAATATTCCGCTATATTGAAAGCAGGGCATGAGAATTCCGCCATTAATTTCCCGAGGATTTCGCCGATATGCACTTTCCCGTTGTATTTAAACCGGTGGATCGCTTCGAGCAGGGTAGTTTCGTAACGCCCGACGGCACGGGCGGAAGAATAGGCTGATTTTGAAACTATGCAAGCGCCACACAGGTGACTGCCTCCATCAGCCCCGGCAAAGGGAATACCGCAACGAGGACAGAGTGATGATTGTATGAAATGAATTTTTGAATAACATGCGCCGCAAAAGGGGAGATGCTCGTGATGCTCGAGGACGGCGTCGCATGTCAAACATCTGGGTGGGAAGATGATGTCTGAAAGACCCGCGAGGATACGTTTCAATATTAAATCCCTTTGTCGAGAACCGTCATTTCGAGTACCTCATCTCTGACGTCCATGCGCGGCGCATCCGGCCACAGCCTCTCAATATCGTAGAACTCTCTGATAGGATCGTAAAAAACGTGGATGATTACATCTTCGTAATCCATAAGGACCCATTTTCCGAGGCTTTCGCCTTCTATACCGAGGGGTATAATACCACATTCTTTAAGATTTTCTCGAATTGATGCCGCGATGGATTGGACCTGTCGGTCAGATGTTCCGCTACAGATGATAAAGTAGTCTGCGAAGGCCGACACTTCTTTGACGTTTAGTATGGTTAAGTTCTTGGCTTTTCTTTTGAGAGAAGCATTTATGCACAGGAGCAACCGTTCTTTTCCATCTATGTCTTCTACCAATAACACCTCCTGAAAATACATGTGACGACCCTAAGAATGACCTCAACGCTCTTTTACATTCTACAATCGTCCGCCCCCTTTTGGCAACAAGAATCTGCTGCCTCGCGAACAAAGGGTTTCCACAGAGAATGCAGTTGTTAAATAATTTTCCGTATGATAAATGGAACAAGATATTAGATCATTCTTGGCTGATACGGAATCTATCATGCATGACATATTAAAATTGGTTCAGGTTCATATGCCGTTTCATTTTCTCCGCAATCAGTTCCTTCCTTTGGTCATAAAAGAAAGAATAAATCCTGAGATCAGCTTCAATCATTTCACGCTCGACCATTTCCGGAAAGTTGATTTTATGGGTGTTGCCGATCAGCTCCTGGACGCAGGATTGACGATCAGCTTCCACGCGCCGTTTATGGATTTGAGACCGGGAGCCATAGATTCCGAAATCCGTAAGGCTACGGTGGGCCGACTGCAGCAGGTTTTTGACCTTGTGCCTCTTTTTCGGCCCATCTCCGTTGTATGCCATGCCTCGTTCGATAAGAGATACTATGTATCAAACGAGCATGAGTGGCTGGAAAACAGCATTGAGACTTGGAAACTATTTCTGACACAGGCCGCGGATATGGACACCGTGATTGCACTCGAAAATGTCTATGAAACGGACTGCCATTATTTGGCCATGGTCCTCGATGCGTTTACCTCACCTCATATATGTTCCTGCTTTGATACCGGCCATTTCAACGTCTACTCTACTACATCTCTCGAAGAGTGGATCGAATGCTTGGGAGCCCGCATCGGCCAGGTCCACATCCATGACAATAACGGGCTCCTTGATGAACATCTACCGGTTGGCGATGGGAATTTCCCTTTTCATGCATTCTTTGACATGATTCGTCAAAGGAAGCTTAAGCCGGTTATGACTCTTGAGTCGCATTCGGAAAAGCAGCTCTGGCGCATGCTGGATAATATCAAGGCGCAAAACCTGTTTGTGGGATAGCTTGATATAAAAATGCGCGTGGAGGCGTCATTTGCTTAGATACATTGTCAAGAGATTGATATCCATGGTGCCCCTCCTGCTCGGCATAACCATCGTCTGCTTCGTCGTCATGCATCTCGCCCCTGGGTCTCCTACGGATATGGAGACGCAGATGAACCCGAGGGCGTCCGCCGATTACAGGGAGCGTCTGAATGCGATGTACGATCTTGATAAACCGCTCTATCAGCAGTATTTATCCTGGGTAGGGAAGATTGCCGTCTTGGACCTGGGGAAGTCATTCTCGCCGGACCGCAGGCCAGTAGCGAGGAAGATCATCGAACGCCTGCCCATTACCATCCTCATCAATGCGCTTTCCATGCTCATGATTTTTGCTATTGCCATTCCCATCGGTGTTCTTTCTGCAGTACACAAGGACTCCCTTTTTGATAAGATTACCGGCGTCTTTGTATTCGTCGGATTTGCCATACCCACCTTCTGGCTGGCCCTGCTCTTGATGATCTTATTTGGAATTGACCTGGGCTGGCTGCCTATATCGGGTATCCGGTCTTTGAATTACGATTATCTTCCTCCCGGGATGGTCTTTCTGGATGTGGTGAAGCATCTTATCCTTCCCGTTACGCTCTCCGCCTTCGGCGGTCTGGCCGGCCTTTCCCGCTATATGAGGTCCAATATGCTGGAGGTTATCAGACAGGATTACATCATGACGGCCAGGGCAAAGGGTTTGAGTGAGCGTAAGGTAATCTACAAGCATGCCTTAAGGAACGCCCTCCTTCCCGTTATAACCATCCTCGGATTGTCCGTGCCCGGTCTTATAGGGGGGAGCGTGATCTTCGAGAGCATTTTCGCCATACCCGGGATGGGGCAACTTTTTTATATGTCTGTCATGGCTCGTGATTACCCGGTTGTGATGGGGATTCTTTTAATCGGGGCGGTGTTGACGCTGCTGGGGAACCTGATTGCCGACGTTTCCTATGCCCTCGCAGACCCAAGGATCAGGGTTTCATAGGTGTGGAGATGGGAACGGATTTCTGGAAGCGGTTTAAGAAAAATAAAATTGCTCTTGCCGGAAGCTGTGTAGTCATCCTGCTCTTTGTCGTATCCATTTTCGCGCCTGTGATCGCTCCCTACGATACCAATGAGATAAATCTTAAGCTTGTGCTTGCACCGCCTTCGGCAAGCCATCTCTGCGGGACGGATCAGCTCGGCAGGGATGTCTTTTCGCGGATGGTCTGGGGTTCGAGGATATCATTGAAGGTGGGTTTTGTCGCAACCGGTATTGCCATTCTCATCGGGGCGGTCCTCGGCGCTGTGGCAGGGTATTACGGAAGGTGGACAGACGCCGTGATTATGCGATTCGTCGACATCATGCTCTGCTTTCCGACCTTCTTTCTTATCCTAGCCGTGATTGCGCTCCTTGAACCTTCCATCTGGAATATCATGATCATCATCGGCCTGACGGGCTGGATGGGTATCACGCGGCTTGTGAGGGCTGACTTTACGTCCCTGAAGGAGAGGGATTTTGTGCTCGCTGCGAGGGCAATAGGCGCGAGCGACTTGAGAATTATCTTTATCCACATCTTGCCCAACGCCATGGCATCTGTCCTCGTCGCCGCGACACTGGGAGTTGCCGGGGCCATTCTCACCGAATCAGCCCTCAGTTTTCTGGGGATTGGTGTGCAGCCACCGACGCCGAGCTGGGGGAATATATTGACTGCCGGCAAAGACAATATTGATATCGCCTGGTGGCTCTCACTCTATCCGGGTTTGGCAATTCTTATTACAGTCTTAGGCTATAACCTCTTGGGGGAAGGCATACGGGATTCTCTTGATCCAAGACTCAAGTGAGATATTGAGCCCCGAATTGCATCTTCACTTTTTCAAGGTAGTGTGTATTCTTCAAATATACGGCGTTGAATAGCTACGAGTCCGCAGGTGCTACTTGAGAAATAAATTGAGAATTACTATTTGAATTCGGTAGCGAGCGCATTCCCCGCAACTTGCTGCGAAGAGCTTCAATTGTAGTATCCGACATCGCTAATGAGGTGCGGAAATGATCATTGGGAAAATAGAGAGGCATAGCGAGCAATGCCGCTTAATCGCTCTTTGTAGGTTTTAGTTCTTCGAGAAGGGGCTTTAATTCCAACAAGCGCTCCTGTGAAACCTTCCAGACGGTCATCAGGTCAACCCCCATGTAATCGTGTACGAGAACGTTCCGCATGCCAGCCATTTTACTCCAGGGAATACCGGGATGTTTTTTTCTGATTGATGTCGGAATGTGCTTGGCTGCTTCGCCGAGGACTTCGAGACACCTGATCACCGCATTGACCGTCTTCTTGTCAGATGCAAACATTTCGTAGGACATTCCGTGTGTAAAGTCCTCGACGTCGGCAATAGCAGTTATAATATCGTCGATGTAGTCGGAGACCTCCCGTCCCTTAGACATATTCGACCTCAGACAGGATACGTTTACCAATTGCTGGCTTGAGAGCAGATTCCATGACCAGATCAACCTTAGCATGGAGCTGCTTCTCAAGATAATCGCGCAGGTCCAAAAAGTGAAAGAGGTCGATATCACGGCTGAAGGAGACGAGTATGTCGATATCGCTCTTCTTTCGCTGCTTCTCCTTAACATATGAGCCAAACAAGCCGAGCCGTTGGACTCCGTAGTGAGATTCCATCTCTGGCTTGCTGTTTCTGATGATTTCGATTATTTCTTGCTTTCCCATAATTGCTTACCGCCAACACTATACGCTAATGAAGTGTGGATTACACGAAATTTCACGTCGTTGTACAATAATCCATGATTCTTTATGCAAAATATTGAATCGGCACGGCATGATTATCAGTCTGTGCTGCGAATCAGCTTTGATCAGTATTCCCCTTTTATGCTGCCAATATAGGAGAATCTTTTTTGCATGTCAACGTGATTTAGGACAGATGCTTTTTTACCGCTTGAAAGCATCAACTTTTCCTGACTCATCCTGCTTACTGACAAGGAAGAAGGGATGAGAAAAAGATCCTCGACAACACCTACTTATCCACATGCTACCCTGACTAAGAAAATTGCAGATTAATAAAAGAAAGGTGTCTGGCTGCGA
>PLMX01000048.1 GCA_003142635.1 Syntrophaceae bacterium
TCGTGGGTCTGGACACAGGCCACCATGTGATGAAGAACCTCTATGAAGCGGTCCCCGACGACGAGATGCGGGATATGTTCATAGAGGTTCTTCATCACATGGTGGCCTGTGTCCAGACCCACGAGATCAAGGGTGCCAAAGATCGCTGACCCAGGTCTCCCGAGGGCTTTTCCTATGACCGCGTCTATTTCGTCGATCCTCATCTTCTTTTCCGCCATCAGCCGCACGGCGTTCGATATGTCGAAGACGCCGATTCGGTTTCCGACAAAATTAGGGACGTCCTTGCAGATCACGACGCCCTTGCCCAACACCCGCTCGCAGAACTCCACCATGTAATCCACGATCTCTTTTTTCGTCTCCGCACCGGGAATAACCTCCAGCAGCCGCATATAACGGGGAGGATTGAAAAAATGCGTTCCCAGAAAGTTGGCCTTCAGCTTTGGAGCGAAATTGGCAGAGATGTCCTTGATGGGTATGCCTGACGTATTTGTCGTGACGATGCAGTCAGGCTTTATCACTTTTTCGACCTTTGCAAAGAGTTCCTGCTTTATCTTGAGATTCTCTATCACAACTTCAATAACCCAGTCCACGTCGGAGAGCCACGTGAGGTTGTCTTCAAAATTTCCGATCTTGATCATCGACGCGTTTTTCTTTGTGTAGAAGGAAGCAGGTTTGGATTTCGAAACGGCATTAAGCCCGTTTGCAGCAAACCTGTTGCGCCACTCGGGACTCTTTTCGGTTAGACCCTTCAGTTTGTCGGCTTCCGTAAGCTCGAAGGGAATTATATCGAGCAACACACACCCGATCCCCGCATTGGTCAGATGCGCCGCTATGGAAGCACCCATGACCCCTGCGCCCAAGACTGCAGCTTTTTTAATATTGTAGGACATACTTTTCCTCCTTGCTTAATAGGTAAAAGACTCTTCCGCCATTTCAATGGGAACTCTCTCGCCGAATTTGATGGCTTCACACCTGGACTTTACGGAAGAAAGAACATCAGCCGCAAAGAACCGGGCTGCCGCATTCTTGCCGTAATAAAACGCGACATCGGGATCTTCATGGATCAATGCACGCTTCTTCGCTTTTGATTCCTCGATGCCTCTTTCGGCGTAAATTGCATTCAGCTTCTCATCTGCAATCCCTGCAGCCTGCATCAGAAAGTGACCGATTATGACGTCACCAAGAATCTGAAGGTACGGGGTCGCATTCAAGACCGGCATGAGAAACCCTGCGCTCTTTCCGAGCTGAGCAAAATGCATCGTGAGATCGATCAGCGCATTGTAGGCCTCTTCCAGATAGGTGACATGTCTCTTTAGATCTTCAATCTGTTTCAATTTCGTGATGGACGCACTAATCTCGCTAAACATGTTCATGACGTCCGCGCCTTTTCGCTGGCCGAGTTTCCTGCCGACCAGGTCAAGCGACTGGATACCGTTTGTCCCCTCATAGATGCTCGCTATCTTACAGTCCCTGAAATACTGCTCAACCGGATACTCGGAACAGTAGCCGTAGCCGCCGTAGACATCAATGGCATAGGAACAGATCAACTGCGCCTTTTCCGAAGAATATGCCTTGCAAACAGGTGTAAGAAGATCAACCAGTCCATGCCATTTCTCCCTCTCCTCTCCCGCTGTTGATACTCTTACCCGATCCATGCAGAACCAAGTAAAGTAGAGGAGGGCCCTTATGCCCTCTAAGTGAGCCTTCATCCACAGAAGCTTTCTCCTGATATCCGGATGCTGAATAATAGGAACGGCTTTGGCATCGGGATTCTTCATATCCCATATAGGGACGCCCTGGATCCTGTCCTTGGCATATTGAACGGCATGTTCATATGCCGCCGTCGCATGACCAAGGCCTTGCATCCCTACGTCCATCCTCGATGCATTCATCATCAGGAACATTATTCTCATGCCCTCGCGCTCTTTTCCCAGAAGCTCACCAATGCACTTCCCCTCATCGCCAAAATTCAGCGTACAGGTTGCAGACCCCTTGATACCCATCTTATGCTCCACATTGCCTGTCCGCACGTCGTTGAATTCGCCGAGAGTGCCGTCGTCCTTGACCCTGTATTTGGGAACGACAAAAATGGAGATACCCCTCGTTCCCGGAGGATCTCCTTCGATCCTGGCAAGGACAGGGTGAACTATATTTTCTGTAAGGTCATGGTCACCACAGGAGATAAATATCTTCGTCCCGGTAATGCTGAATGTTCCATCGGGTAATCTCTTTGCAGTTGTCCTCAAGGCGCCTACGTCGCTCCCGGCCCCTGGTTCGGTCAGGCACATCGTACCCGTCCACTTGCCTGCATACATATTGTACATGTACTTTTTCTTCTGTTCCTCCGTACCGTACTCTTCAACCAAATGGGCGGCACCGTGGGTGAGCCCTGTATAAATAAGAAAGGCGTAATTGGCTGCAAACATAGACTCCATGCAGGCCGATCTCACAACAAGCGGGAGCCCCTGGCCTCCCACATCGGGTGATTCACTTGAGCAGAGCCACCCGGCTTCGACATATTTCTTAAAAACATCATGAAAGCTTGCAGGCGCATAAACCTTACCGTCTTTAAAGGTGCATCCTTCTTTGTCCCCAAGCGCGTATGCCGGAAGAAGGACATTCACTGCCATCTTCTCCGCCTCGTTACGCATCATCAGCACCATTTCCTTTGAGAAATCCGCATAACTGTCATATTCGAACAATTTTTCTATGCCGAGCTGCTCAAAGAGAACAAATTGCTGATCTCTCGTGTTAACAAGCAAATTGCTCATAAGAAACCTCCCTTCAATTACATCCTTTCATATTTTTCGCATCAACTATTCTTCAGGCCTTTGATGAAGATATCCAGGCTCGCATTGACGGTCGACCTGATCAGGTCATCTCTCTTCGCTTCCGACCCCACAAATATATATAATGAGATAATGCCGTTGAGCAGCCCCCAGAGGGCATTTCTGCATTGCCGCACGTTTATGGAAGGCGGAAATTCTCCCGTGTCAATTCCATACTGAAGTATCTTCTCCATGAAGATGGTCTTATTGGTGGATTTGATGATATGGTTCTGAAGATCCTCCGGCATGTTGCTGTGGTTTGCATGGAGCATAAAGGTTATGAGAATCCTGAAGAGCTCCCTGTCTCGCAGGAAAAAGTCTACGTAGGTGGAGGAAAGGCGACAGAGCATATCCGATGCCTTGCCACCGTCCTCAAACAGATCGGCCACGCTTTTGTGAAACTTGTCGATGTCGTTAAGAAGAATCTGACTGTATATTTCTTCCTTACTCTTGAAATAAAGATAGACTGCGCCTTTGCTCAGTTCGGCCTTCCTGGCAATGCTTTCGACGGTCACGGACTTGAAGCCCTTCTCAAAAAAAAGTTCCCTCGCCGCTTTGAGGATGGCGCTCTTCCTGTTTTCTTTTTCCCGAATTCTTCTTTTTTCGAATGCCAAGATGGTAGAACCTTCTCTCTTGAAACTTAAAGAAAACTGCGTATGACGTGTTGCCCGAGGCCTTGATTTGCAATATGAACAGTAGTCATTATGTGACCGCTGGTCACCCTAACACCACAATCCTAATGATGTCAAGAAAAATAAGCTAAAATAATTACTCCGCATCATGCCTGGAGAGAGAATACGCAAGTACCGTTATTTCTTTGCATTATTTAATAACAGAATGGGCGACAGGAGGCACGGGAAACGGCTCGCATCGACCCGCGACAACGCTGGCGCAGGGGCCCGGCAGCCGCTTAAGAGAGATGAAAATAGGACAGATTGTCGGAAGAAGCGATGGTCTTCGGGTGAATTTACCGGCTCCGGGGAAACAATTTTGACGTCGTTATCCCGGCCTTTGCGAGACGGAATGTAAGAGCCGTTAAAAGACATTCAAGGCCGTACTTCACACTCCTCCTGAAGTTGATTGATGAAGCTTCCACAAAGTATTTTGTGGGGCAGCTGACTTCGGCTATGGTATGTCCAAGCCAGATGATCTGCGCCAGCATCTGATTATCAAAAACAAAATCGTCGGAGTTTGCATCTATCGGCAGCTCCTCCAACAGCTGCCGCGAAAAAGCCCGATAGCCTGTATGGTATTCAGAAAGTTTTGCACCCATGAGAATGTTTTCTGCAAGCGTCAAAAATCGATTCGCAAAATATTTCCAGGGAGGCATCCCGCCCTTCAGGGCATAACCTCCAAGTATCCTCGAACCCAGGACACAGGAATAGAGGTCATTCCCGATCAGGGCTGCGAGAGCCGGAATCAGCATCGGCGTGTATTGATAATCAGGATGCACCATTATGATAATATCGCCTCCCCTTTCCAGCGCCAGTCTGTAACATGTCTTCTGATTTGCACCGTAGCCCCGGTTGCAATCATGAACGCATACCTCCACATTCGGAAGGGTCTTTGCAATTTCGGCGGTATCATCCTGGCTGGCATCATCGACAAGTATAATCATATCCACGATTCCCTGGGCCATTACTTCGTCATAGGTCTTCTGGAGGGTCTGCGCCGCATTATATGCGGGCATGACGACTATCACTTTCTTCTCTTTAAACATTGCGCTGGGCCACCTTTAATATTTTGTGCACGCTATGCTGAATATCAATCTTTCTCTGCCGGAATCTTCCGCTTCATAACGAACAACAGACACAGAATATCCTGCGATTTCATATCAGCGATAAATAGTTTTCCCCTGAACGGACTTCAGATTATCAGCAGCAGCAGTATAAGACGGATTGATTCTCAGGGCCTCTTGAAAATGTCCAATTGCCTCCTGCGTCCGCCCTACACTCGCCAATGCCAGGCCCAGATTGTTATGGGTCACGGCGTTGCCTCTCTCAATCTTCAGGGCGTTTTCGTAATAACCTATGGCTTCCTCCATCCTGCCGAGCCCGGCCAAAGCCCCGCCCATATTGCGGTTGGCGTATACATAGTCAGGTCTGATTCGCAAAGCCTCCTGAAAATGCAGGATTGCCTCGTCAAACCTCCCTTTGCCGGCCAAAGCTACGCCCAGATTGTTGTGCGTTGTCTCATCATTCTCTTTTATTCTCAATGCTTCACGATAATAAACTATCGCTTCATCCGTCTTCCCCTGCCCTGCCAAGGCGACACCCATATAGGAGTAAGGCCCCGCGTATTCAGGCTCTAATCTTATAGCATATTTGAAATGATAAACGGCCTCTTCATATTTCCCCAGGCCTGTTAAGGAGATTCCGAGATTGTAATGGGCACGGGAGTTCATATCGGTCACCCGCAGGACATGTTCGAAGAGCGTCACACTGTTCTGCCAGTAGCGGACCTGTAGGACACTGCAAATCATTAAACCCAAGATCACTGCGGCTGAAGATACGGCGAAGATAATCTTCCGCCGCGGGCATCCCCGGAGGAGATCGGGGATGCCCCAGGCAATAATAATGAAAAGGCCGATCATCGGAATATAGGCATAACGGTCGGCCATAGCCTGCTTGCCCACCTGTATGAGCCCGATGACGGGCACAAGGGTTCCCAGATACCAGAGCCATCCCATGAGCGCATAGCGGTATTTACGGGCCAAAAAGACCGCCAGGCAGGATAGAACTGTGAGCAGCAAGACAGCTCCAATTATTGGAAACGAACCAAACTCCCTCGAATACGGATAAAAGACGGCGAGGTTCTCGGGCCAGAACATTTTCCCCAAATATTTTGCATAGGAAAGAACTGCATTGGCCGTGCGGTCCGCGAGAGGCAACTTATCGATGGAAATAGTTACGTCTCCATGAAAGCTCGAGACAAATGTTACGACACCGACGATGGCTGCGAGAATAAAGAGCGGTATCTTTTCGAATACAAGACGCGGAAATGTCTTCCAGGACGTGAGGCGCCCCAACGGCCAGTAATCCAGAAGCAGCAGGGTGAATGGAAATGTGACAATCATCGGCTTGGACATTAATCCCAAGGAAAATGCCATGAGGATGAGAAAATACCTGTATCGCGTCGGACGCTCCAAGTAATAGGCATATGACCACATACCGGCAAACCAGAAGAACGTACATAATACATTCTTCCGTTCCGAAACCCACGCCACGGATTCCACATTCAGGGGATGAACAGCGAAGAGCGCCGCCACGAACGCGCTCTTCCATGCAGCGCCACTCACGCGCTTCAGTATTATATAGAGCAGTATGGAATTAGCGATATGAAAGATGACGTTCGTCCAATGATGTCCGCCCACCCTGGATCCGAAGATCTGATAATCCAACATGTGCGAAACCCATGTTAGCGGATGCCAGTAGCCCGTATGGACGTCTTTCAGCGCCCATGAAAAACCTTGCCACGTCAGTCCGGCTTTGACATAAGGGTTTCCAGTTATATAGTCAATGTCATCGAGGGAAATGAGGTCATAATGCTGCACCGGCCAGTATGCAACAATGACGGCGGCTGAAATCAGCACACATATCAGGAGGTCTCGATATTTCCTGAAATAATCATCTACGTGTTTATCCCCGTTTGACGGCATCTTCATTCCACCACGGTTATTCATCCTGTCACTTATACTAAATTACAGGCGCGATGGCGAGGGTTTTTGCTGTCCGCCTGCCGCCACGGCAACAGAAAACAAAACCGTAAGCACAATGTTTAGGCATCATAATCTTATGAATTTCGATTGTAAATCATGGATTGGATATGCTACATATCCTGTGCAAATTGAATTACCATTCTTGAATAACAGATCCATTCCTAAGAGAACTCCCTGCGAGGATGGTTGCACTATGCTGAACAATAAGACCGTTGCCGTGGTTATCCCTGCCTACAATGAAGAAAAACAGATCATTCACGTGATATCTACGATGCCGGATTTCGTAGATCGCATCATCGTGGTCAATGACTGTTCCACGGACAAGACCGCCGACGTTGTTTCTGATTATATGACAAAACATGATACTGGCGCAGGAACCGTGTTTAAGAGACACAGACCCGCGCATACCAAGTATAACCAGGCGGAGGTCGTCCTTCACGAGATGGCGGAAAAAGAGATTGAATATTATATTCCTTCCGAAGTGGCAAACAGCAAACCCGAATCCGACAGGATCATACTCATTAACAATTTAATAAACGGGGGCGTAGGCGCCGCCATCGCGAGAGGATACAAATGGTGTCTTGACCATCAGATTTTTTGTACAGCCGTAATGGCAGGCGACGGACAAATGGATCCCGCGGAACTGGAGTCCATCTGCCGCCCTGTGATTGAGGAAGGCATCGACTACGTAAAAGGGAATCGCCTCATCCACCGGAGTGCATGGCTGGTCGTACCCAAGACAAGATACATCGGAAACGCCGTTCTTTCGATACTGACAAAAATAGCCTCGGGATACTGGCACGTCTCAGACACCCAGTGCGGATACACCGCCATTTCGTTAAATGCCCTGCAGGCCATCAGGATTCACGACATCTATCGCAATTACGGCGTGCCGAATGATCTCCTGGTTAAACTGAATATCGCCCACTGCACGGCCAAAGAGATAGGCATCAAGCCCATCTATAACGTAGGCGAACAGTCAAAGATGAAGGTCTCAACGGTTATTCCGAAAATCTCCTGGCTCCTGCTGAAATCATTCTTCAAGCGGCTGTGGATCAAGTATCTCCTGAAAGATTTTCACCCGCTTTTCCTGTTGTATCATTTTTCCTTTTTGCTCGGCATCATCGCAATTCCCTACGCATTTAAAATAGCGAACATTATCCTCTTTACCAGAGAAAGCGTATCTCCGCTGACGATGCTTGCCTTCGGTTTTCTCTTTATCAGCTCTTTTCAGTCCCTCCTCTTTGCCATGTGGATGGACATTCAAGATAATGAAAGGTTGTATAAGTGATGCCATGAAGAATCGTAAAGATGCCGCCCTTCCAAATGTGGCGGTCATAGGGACAGGTTACTGGGGGAAAAATCTTGTCAGGAACTATGCAGAACTCGGCGCACTAAAGCTGATCTGTGACAAGAGCGAAACACTTCTCGCTGAACTCAGGAAAAGGCATCCTCAAGTAGAGACATGCATCGCTCTCAATGATGTCCTCGGCAGGGAAGATGTCGCGGGAGTCGCAATTGCCACGCCGGCGGAGACTCATTTCACTCTCGCAAGGGAAGCTCTCCTCGCAGGAAAGCACGTCTACGTGGAAAAGCCCCTCGTCCTCTTGGAAAGCCAAGCCGTCGAGCTGATCAAGCTCGCGGCGGAACAGAGACTCACACTGATGGTCGGACACCTTCTCCAGTACCATCCGGCTTTCATCAGGCTAAAAGATCTCGCCGCCGCAGGGGAGTTAGGCAGAATCAATTACATCTATTCCCACCGTTTAAATCTCGGAAAGATCAGGCGGGAGGAAAATATCCTTTGGTCTTTTGCGCCCCATGACATATCCATGATTCTCACGCTGGCCGGAGAAGAGCCGGAAAGCGTCCTGGCAACCGGCGGAAACTACCTTCACAGAAAAATTGCCGATGTAACCACGACCCACCTTGAATTCCCGTCCGGTTTAAAGGCTCATATCTTTGTATCATGGCTTCATCCTTTCAAGGAACAGAAGCTTGTTGTAGTGGGCGAGCGGAAGATGGCTGTTTTCGATGACACGAGACCCTGGAATGAAAAGCTTCTCATCTATCCGCATGAGATTAAATGGCGAAACTACATCCCCGTGCCGTCGACAGCCACCCCGGAATACGTCGATGTGACGGAGATGGAACCCCTGAAGCTGGAATGCGAGCACTTTCTCAATTGCATTATGACGGGTCAGACGCCTCTCACGGACGGCAGGGAAGGACTGCGCGTTCTCATGGTTCTCAATGCCGGCCAGCGGTCCTTGAACGACTACGGCAGGAAGATTGAGATCAAACCTTCATGGGCAGAAGACAGTGCTGCGCCGTCCGGCCGTGCAGGCGACAGCGCGAAGTACCAGGTCCACCCTACTGCCGTTATCGACGAGAACGTCTCTATCGGAGAAGGCACCAGGGTATGGCACTTCTCCCATGTGCTTCCGGGGGCCGCTATCGGCAGCAATTGCAACATCGGCCAGAACGTTGTCATCGGCCAGGATGTGGTCATAGGAAACTCCTGCAAAGTCCAGAACAATGTTTCCATATACAAAGGCGTCACTCTTGAGGACAACGTTTTTTGCGGACCGAGCATGGTTTTTACGAATGTCTTTAACCCCCGCGCCCATATCAGCCGCATGGGTGAATTGAAACCCACGCTGATCAAGAGAGGCGCCACGTTGGGAGCCAACTGCACTATTGTGTGTGGTCACACCATCGGTCGATCCGCATTTGTGGGCGCCGGCGCCGTCGTAACGAAGGATGTGCCCGACTATGCCCTCATGATGGGGAACCCGGCCAGACAAACCGGATGGATGTGCGAATGCGGAGAAAAGCTCCCCAAGAATCTGAAATGCCCGGCCTGTAAGAAAAAATATACGCTCTCGAAAAAAGGACTGCGGGCCGCGTGAAAAGGTGTTCATCGATGAAGGTGCCGTTTGTAGATTTGCAGGCACAATACACAGCCATTAAGAATGAGATAGACCAGGCCATAGCCGATGTCATCGGCCAGGCGGCATTCATCGGCGGCCCTTGCGTAAGTCGATTTGAAGAGGATTTTGCATCCTACTGCAGCGCCCGGTACTGCATAGGGGTGGGGAACGGCACGGATGCCCTGTATATCGCACTCCGCGCCTTGGGTGTAGGGCGAGGCGACGAGGTTATCACTGTTGCGAATTCCTTCATAGCCACCTCGGAGGCGATCACCATGACGGGCGCCAAGGTCGTGTTTGCAGACTGTAATCCGGAGACATACAACATCGATGCAGAACACCTATCCCGTCTCGTGTCACCGCGTACGAAGGCAATCGTACCTGTTCATCTCTACGGCCGTCCTGCAGATATGCCGTCCATTAACAATCTGGCTAGGAAGCACGGATTATTCGTTGTCGAGGACGCCGCCCAGGCCCACGGGGCAGAAATCAACGGCCGGCGCGTCGGCGCCGTAGGCAATGCGGGATGCTTTAGTTTTTATCCCGCCAAGAATCTGGGGGCATACGGTGATGGAGGCGCGATCGTCACCAGCGACGAAGCATTGGCAACCAGATGCCGGATGATTGCCAACCACGGACGGCTCAGTAAGTATGACCATGAGCAGGAAGGCGTTAACAGCCGGCTCGATACTCTGCAGGCCGCGATCCTGAAAGCAAAACTGAAACATCTCGAAACATGGACGGAGGGGCGCAGGGCCGCAGCAGACTGCTACTGTGATTTATTGAAAGACAGCCCCGTCGTAACGCCCGTTGTGAACCAGGGCGCAAGACACGTGTATCACCTTTTCGTTGTCCGTGTTAAGAACCGGGAAGCTGTCATGCGGGAACTAAAGAATCGTGGAATTGAAACGGGCATCCATTATCCTATAGCATTGCCCAACCTTATGGCCTACCGGTATCTGGGGCACAGGCCGGAGGATTTTCCCGTTGCCACCCAATACTCACAGGAGATCCTCAGCCTCCCCATGTTTCCGGAAATCAGCAAGGATCAGCTTGAGTACGTCTGCAGTCAACTGAGGCATGTTACAGGCGGATGAGGAGAAGGAATTGTATGTTGCAGATCGCCCAAATAGGTGTGGGTTACTGGGGACCGAACATTCTCAGAAATCTCGTTGAGAACAAGAGATGTCGTGTGACAGCTACAGTAGATCTTGACCCCGAGAGACGTGACTATGTCCACAGACTGTATCCTGCAATAAAGGTCACGGACAACATAGATGAGGTCCTAAAAGACCCAAAAACAGACGCCGTCGTCATTGCCACACCCGTAGCTTCCCATTTTGATCTTGCCGCGAAGGCATTGGAAGCTGGGAAGCACGTGCTTGTGGAAAAGCCGATGGCAAGAAGTGTGGCCGAAGTCGAAGAAATCGGAAGAATCGCAGACAAGAAAAAGCGGGTGGCTATGGCAGGGCATACCTTTCTTTTCAATGCGGCCGTCCGTTACATTAAAGAATTGATCGATTCCGGCGGACTCGGAGATATCCGCTATATATACAGCCACAGGCTAAACCTTGGCCGCATTCGAACAGACGTTGATGCTTTATGGAACTTTGCGCCACACGATATCAGCATTATCCAGTATTGGCTGAACAATGCAACGCCTGTATCCGTTGTAAAGCGCGGCGTCGATTTTATACAGAAAGGGATCGACGATGTGGTCTTTATGAACATACTTTATCCGGAGAGGATCATGGCAAACATCCATGTGAGCTGGCTTGATCCCAATAAGATCCGTTCCATAACCGTTGTGGGATCGAAGAAGATGGTGGTATACGACGACGTTGCCGACAACAAGGTCGCTATTTATGACAAAGGGATAGACCGTATGGCAGTCCTCGGCAAGGACATGGACTATGATAACCAGCGTTTTCCCGCTTTCAATTATCGGTCCGGAGACGTCCTTTTGCCGAAGATCGATTTTCAGGAACCATTAAAGGTTGAGATAGATCACTTCATCGATTGTATAGAAAAGGGAATCCCCTGCATCACCGGCATCGAACATACAAAAAAGGTCGTCGCGATCCTTGCGTCGTAAGAACGGCCTATACCGTATTATCCCGCCCGCCGTTCTGCAGATAGTATTCCAATTCAAAAACAGGTGCTGTGAGGTCGCCTTCAATAAACATCTGGAACCATATTTCCATGCCGAGCGCCAGCCAGAGAAAGAAATAGTGCCAGCGCAGCCGTGGATGGGGCGGATGATCCATGATCCTCTTCAGGTATGCGTAATTCAGTATTCCTCTCTCTTCCACCCGCTTCCTCGTCAGGACTCTCTCTGCAACGGTCTTCAAATCTTTCTGAAACTGATAGTAGGGATTGAAGCTGAAGCCCCATTTCTTTTTTCTTAATGTATATTCCGGCAAAATCCCTTCCATCGCCTTTCGGAAAAGGTCCTTGAGCCTGTTTCCTTTCATTTTCAACTCTGCCGGTATGGACATGGCAAATTGCACCAGGTCTCTGTCCAGAAAGGGTACGCGGACTTCCAGACCATTTGCCATTGACGTGCGATCTTCGTTCATCAGAAAATCTTCCTGCATTTTGGTGTTAAACTCCGTCCAGAGCACCTTATCGAGGACGCTCCCATCATTTCGAGAAAAGAAATGGTCGAATTGTGTATGGGTCTTCTTGAGGTTCTGCCTCAAGAGCACGGGTCCATAGACATTCTCATAAGCCCTATCATCGTAATCCCAAACGTTTCTCAGAATCAGGTAGTACCGTGCTGGATCACCGAGCGAAAGAAGCATCTGCAAGCCCCGGCGGTACTCATCAAGGGACAATGAGCCCCACGCATTCTCTGCAGAGAAGATGAACCTGCTGAGCGGCCGGAACAGCCATGAATCGAGAGCTCCCGGCACCGCAGGGTAGAGAAAGCTTGCAGGGTAGATGTATCTGTGAAGCTCGTAGCCCGCGAAGAGCTCGTCCCCACCCAGCCCGCTGAGACAGACCTTGACGTGATTCCTGGCAAATCGGGACAGGAGAAACCCCTGCAGGATGTTCTCCTTGGGTTCTTCGGCATGCCAGATAACCTCCGGAAATTGACGGAGAGGATCAGGTGATATGCTGATCTCATGATGATCCGTTCCGAACTGCCGTGCTATGATACGCGCATCATCGAGTTCATCCGTAGGTTCATTGAATCCCATAGAGAAGGTCTTGACGGGTTCAGCGGAAAGCTCGCTCATGTACTTGACCAGGGCGCTCGAATCGAGCCCACCTGATAGATAGACGCCGAGAGGCACGTCGCTGATCTTTTGCTTCCGGACTGCTTCGCGAAGATAATATCTGATCCCCTCCACGCAGTGGTTCTCATCTGCGGGAATATTCTTCGTTCTTTCCAGATTGAAATAGCGGTGTGTCGAAATGGCGCCATTCTCATACAGCATGTAATGGGCAGGAAGGAGCCTCTTGACGCCCTTAAACAGTGTCCCCTCGCCGGGAATGAAACGCAGATTAAAAAAATAATGGATGGACTGGTAATCAGGCTCCCGCAGAACAGCGGGGTCCTGAAGAATCGCCTTGATTTCGGATGCAAAGCGGAGGATCCGGCCGTCAAAATGATAATGCAGCGGCTTGATGCCGAAATAATCCCTGACCAGGAGCAGTCTCTTCTTCCTCGCGTCCCAGAGGGCAAAGGCGAAGATGCCATCCAGCCTTGTCAAGAATTCCGGTCCGTACTCCTCATACCCATGTATCAGCACCTCTGTATCGCTGCAGGTTGCAAAGCGGTGTCTGCGTTCTTCAAGCTCTCTTCGCAAATCCTGGAAGTTATAGATTTCTCCATTGAAGACTACCCAGACGGTCCGATCCTCGTTCGTCATGGGCTGCTCGCCGGTCACAAGATCGATGATGGACAGGCGGCGATGCCCAAGCATAACGCCTTCTCCCCGATAGATGCCTGCACCATCCGGCCCCCGGTGGGCCAGGGAAAGGGTCATTCTTTGAATGATGTCCGGATCAGCGCCCGGGCCGATTATGCCGCAAATGCCGCACATCAATGGCTCCTTTCGTTTCCCGATGGTTTGATCCAGATGTGGACGTGGGTCGGGGAAAGACGGTAAGAAATAGCATTTAACACCGCAAAAGGGAGGACTCCGGAAAATGGAAATTTCCCGCGAATGACAAAGGGGGTGAGATGAACATAACGCCAGCCGGCAAGGGCGGGAATATTAAAGCCTCTCTCAAGCCAAGCTGAGACGAGAGGTGCGCTGACCCTGGCATAGGCCCACCAGCTTTCGCGAATATGCCCCCCCGCAAATTCTGCAAGTGCATAGACCTTTTTCAAAAGCGGCCCGTTTGTTATGGTGATACACAAAAGACCCCCCGGGGCTACACACCTCGTCATATCGGTTATTGCAGCCTCGTAATCAGGCAGTTCTTCAATGACGCTCAGACACGTGACCAGGTCGAAACTGCCTGCGGAAAAAGGGAGGTGCGAGGCTTCTGCCTGTATGAATCTGACAGGCCCTGTACGATCGCGCGCTCGGAGATAGAGTTCCGACCGGATATCGCAGCCGATCCGCAGGCTGTTATCATTCCCGAGATAGGCTAATTTTAGGCCTGAGCCGCATCCGACGTCAAGAATCCGCGGCTGTGCCGGCCACACACCGGCCTTCTTCATGGCTTGATGCAGCCGCCCCGCCAATTTCTTGCGCTGATCCACATCCATCAATTCCTGATCATATTCGGCGCGCAGGTCCTCCTCGAAATATCTGTCAGGCATGCATCTCTCCTACCACCTCTCTTACGGCATCAACAATGAGCTGGACCTGTCTTCCATTCATCGAGGGGTGATTGGGCAGATTAATGACGCTCGCCGCCCAGTTTCCAGCATGGGGAAAGAGGCCGGTGGAATAGCCCTTCTCACGGTAACACTCAAGTCCGGGGATCACATAATCCAGGATTGTGCTTCCCTGAATACCCCGTTTTCGTAATGACGCCAGAATACGGACGCGGTCTTCCGCTCGTCTCAGCTTTATACTGTAAATGGTGTACGTCGATCCTTCTGTCCACGGCAGCAGCTCGATTTCCGGCAATCCCGCAAATTCCCGTTCATAAATCTCGGCAATCTCCTTCCGTCTTCTCATGAACGTGGAAACCCGGCGGAGCTGCTCCCGTCCGATCGCTGCTTCGAGAGGGAGCATCATTGTCTCACTATCTGCAGGAAGGCGTATGGCTTCACGGGACCTAAGCGTCATCAGGTAGCTCTTCAGAGGGGTATCGGTATTGACCAGAGCGTCGGTGAACCGGACAAAAGGAGCGGATAAGGCGGCCCAGGAGGCGAAAAAATATAACCAGCGCATCACTCCGGCCATACCGGATCGTCTCGTGAATGTCGCTTCACGGTATCTGCGGACGGATTTGGCCAGGTCTTCCCGGTTTGTCAGGAATGCGCCGCCGTACAGCGAGGTCATAGGCTTTCCAATTCCGAAGGCAAGAAAGGCGCCGTCACCGCATCCGGCAAGCATCTCGCCATTCCATCGCGCATCAAAACACTGGCAGCAGTCGATAAAGATGATGGCATTCTTGTTGCGACGGCGTATTCCCTCCGACAAAGCGGCAGTATCAAAATTCATTCCGAAGATACTCGTCGGGATGGCCGCAACTGTCCGAGACGTGGTTCTGTCAATCACCTGCTCCGGGTCCTGGTTAGGAGAATCAGGCAATGTATCGACAAAGACAGGATTGTACCCTGCCACAAACGAAGCATGGGCAACCACGACGCAATTGTACGCAGGTTGGACAACTTCACCCCCGGGTCTGTCAATGGCCTTAAGGGCCGTGTACAGAGCGCTCCGGCCATAAGGAAACGTGATCGCATGTCGGAGGCCGAAATGTGAAGCCAGTTCCCTCTCAAAATCTTCCACAACGCCGCCGTTGTGGATTACGGATGCCGCGAGCTCACGGTAACTGTAATTTGGTCTGCTTGCAGGAATCATCTCAGTTTGTCTATAACTTCTTATATCAAGGGCGACGTCTAAAGGCGCGCTGTGTCTTTCTTCAATCGTTTGACTGCAATAACTACTCCCCATATAGCCGCGGTTAATAATGACCAGATAATGATATAAACGCGCTGGTAAAATAATCCGGCAAGAACCTGCTCCCGATTCAAACCCAATGCTTCAAAAAGGACCAGGCCGCCTCCCTCATAGATGCCCAGGCCGCTTAGGGTCACGGGAATATGTGTAAGAATGGAAAGGGAGTTGGTTATACATATCGTGGAAAAAAAAGGCGGGCTCACGCTGGCCGCCATGAGGGCGAAGATTAGCGTAAGACCTGAGATGATGCCCCTGAAGCCGCCTATTAGAATATTCGTATAAAGGTCTTTTCGATCTCCCCTGAAATATAGTGTGAAAGACTGCCAGAACATTTTCGTCGCCGAGAATTTGTCAAACAGCGACGGAGCAAATCGCACGACTGCCCAGATCAGACATCCAAGAAGCAAAGCCAGTATCGCCATGACAGCCGCGATGAATAAAGGCTTTACAGGCAGGACGCAGATCAGCGTAAAAGGTGTAAATATGAACAGAGCGATCACCATTGTAATAAATCTATCCATAAGAATTGCGGAGACGCTCGTATGAACCGGTATCAGATTCCGCCTCGCAAGACCGACCATCGTAAAATCACCGAAGATTGCCGGGGCGAGAGACCCGACCGATCCTGCCAGAAAGAAATACCCCGTAAAAAGCCGGAGGCTTATCGGGCTGAACCCTCGAAAAAGGACCCACAATTTGAGGGCGCCCAGGTAGACATAAAACAGGCTGAAGCCGATCATGGCTATGATGGGAAGAATTTTTGGCGATACAACGACTTCCTCAAAAATGCCCAAATCGACAGATTTAAAAATCCATAAGATAAAAACAACGCTGACCGCAAAGCGAAATATAAAGGAGAAGATTTTTCGCCGCTTGGGCTTGGCCGGCTCACCTTCCGTGCTGTCAATGCCCGCGTCTTCAGCTCCTTCATCACGCGTCATAGGCTGTCCGGTATCTTCCTTATTGCCGTATCTGCGACCCCCATCAGATTCCGTATAATCGCTCATGTCGCATTATAATGTTTTTACTGTTTCTTGGCCAACAATATAAACCAGGGCATCCAGTATCTATTTATTTTCGTCGTCGGCATTGTGTCCGCGATGATATTCTGAACCATCTGAAGTATTGACGGCTTTCTGAAGTAGATATTTACAAATTTAAAGTACGTGATATCGAAGCTTAGCCCTTTCAGTATGGATATCAATTTCCTCGGCTGGACGGGAACGTCATTGGTGCTTCGATACCATCGATAAAGGAAAGGGTGCCTCATGAAGAAATATCTCTGGGGGTGATAGTAATTCGGCTCCATGCAGTAGAAATAGCCCCCCGGAGAAATGATTCGACTCAATTCACTGAGCGAGTCCGTAAACGGGAATAAATGGTGCAGTGTGGCAGGAAGGCAAACCATGTCAAAGCTTGCGCTTTTCAATGGCATCGCGAAGGCGCTGCCGCATATTTTTTCATAGGGATAAAGAGAAAGTACCTGGGATGCAATGTCCAGACCGAAGAGGGAAATATGATTATGCATATACCTTGCCGCCAACGCCTGCGAGAATTGACCCGAGGCGCAGCCGACCTCACAGATACGGGCTTTTCCGAATTGACCGATCACGGAATCAATCGGTTGGAGCATGGCGTCGAGGTCCTTTGCCAGATAGGGGGAATAACCGGACGTGAACCTGTTGAAATACGCGAGATCTTTTTCCGAATACGATTTTTTCTGCACCGATTACTCCTCTATGGATATTCTCCACAACTCATCCATTGCGGGCAGAAGCCTTTGTCCGCTGGTCAGCCTTATCCCGCGCTCCCTGAGCCCTTCCAACAAAGTCCAGTAGGTCCCGTCGAATCCGGGATCCAGTAGTCCGCTTAGTTGTTCCTGATGCCATATAAGCGAAACGCAGCCTCCCGATTTTTCCACAGGCCGGATTTGCTCCATACAATGATCCAATGCTTCACCGGATGAAAAGCGGTAGGTGGTGGCGAGTGTTGTATCCATCAGGATAAAAGGTATTTCCCACACAGAAAAGGGCTTAGCCTTCTCGATGTCATAAGGTTTAAACGGAAATAATGTGCCTGCGCGAGGACCACTCATGTCGTTGTAGCCGACTGACATATCATATTCCAACCCTGCGCTTTCCAATTGGGGGAAGAATGTTGCAGGATGAAAATTGAGGTAATGCTGCCGATATCCTGAAATACTCGTCCCCAGAATGCTTTCAAGCTCGGTTTTCTCTCTGGCGATTTGTCCCGGCATCCTTCCCGCCTTATAGCTTCCGTGGAGACAGATTTCAAATTCTCTCTCAAGCAGGTTTCTCAAATCGTCCTCTGCCCTGTAATATCTCGAGAGATCATAAGCAGGATCGCTCCCGTGCCTTCTCTTGACGGTAAATTGAAAAGAGGAAACTGCCCCCAGTATGGTTTCCGTATCGGCAATGGTTTTTATTGCATTATAGGGCGTGGGCCGAAGGAAGGCTTTCCTGTAATTACTCATGACCCGCCATGCCTGAGTCGCACTTCTCCTCGTCCACAGTTGTCTTAACACTGCCCGGAGAAACCGCGGCATACCGCGATTGGCACGCGTCGGCATGTAGTCGACATCATGGGTGAGGACGACCGTACCCGGGGCGAGAATCGGTGCATCTTTCCCCTGCCTTTCGAAATGAGGCCAGCCAATTTTTTCCGCCTCAAGAGCGATGCTGTTGAGCCAGAGATCCGCCAGGGGTTCCGGCTTTCGAAAACCCGCTCCCGTCCACCAGTCTTCCGCAAAACGTATCCAGCCGTCCCCATTTTCAGGACGGTTCTTTCTTTCAAAAAGGAGATTGAGCAGGGCATGTGCTCCCGCAACGACATCTCCTCTAATCCATCCCCGTCTATCGATTCCATCTCCTTTAGGGTGATAAAACGGCAATCGTCCGGCATGGTCTTCTCTAAGCCGAATGCCGTCGCGGCTTTCCGTCATATGACTCTTGACATCCTGTGAAGATAAGATGACGACGTCGCCTTCTCTTGCCGTTATCTCCGCAGGATTTTCCGTTGTCGCGTATATGATCCGGCACTCCGCCCGCGGACGTAGAGTCCACCCCATGCGCATAGCCACATGGCGCAGCGTATGAATTACGGCCTCTCTGTCAAATGGCTCTCCCAAGAAAGCCACTTCCACCGGCAGCCTTTCAGACATCCTTTCTCCCCGTCAGGTCCCGTATATGACCTTCAATCATCTCCGGAATATAAGCTAAACTTTCGACGAGCCTGTCCCTTTGCACCCGGATATGTTCGCTCGACGGGGGCGTATCTGCCATGGCAAGCGCCGCGGCAACAGCATCAGCCCCATAATCATAAACCTGCATCAGTCCGAACTCATCCGACAGGACCTTCATATTTCCGCATTCGCCGGCCCAGGTCGAAGCCAGCACTGAAGGCACGCCCATGAGCGCCGCCTCGGCACACATGCTGGGGCTTTCTCCCACCACCAGCCGGGCAAAGGCCATCACGTGATGCATCCTGTCTATCCTGATCGCAATTACAAATTTTCTGAGCGCCTCCGGTGGTGGAGTTTCCGTCGTCAGTACCACCTTCATTCGCGAAGAGAGCTGCTCTATCAATCGAACAGCGTCCTCCGCACTGAATCCTTTTTCTCCCTGATCGTGGACGGCATCCCAGCGGACAAAGCGCACCACGGCGTATGGCTCCTGAGGATCGATCCCTTCACCCTTTACGAGTTCGGGATCCGGGGTAAATTCATGAGGGTGCAGATAGCTCCATTCATGAAAGCTGCGATAGCGGTAGTGACGCCTGCCGAAGTCTCTCACAAACCATTCCGGCGTGAGAACCCTGTCGGCAAAGGGAAAGGCGATCCTGTTGCTAAGTACGGCCGTTTCCGTATCGGTCAGGGCGATGTTGGGAATGCCGAGCAGTTTAGACGGAAGGGATGTCGTTATGCCGCCGATGGAGAGGACAATATCCGGACGATTCTCCCGGAGAATCATAGTAAATTTAAGCCAGCGTTTTAATAACTCCTGCGCAAGGCCGAGGCCCGTCTCCTGCTTAGACAAGCAGACATAGGGAATGCTGAAAAGATCGAGGAGCTGATGGGTAATATCCTTATCACGGGTGACAATCATAAGCTCGTGGCCGTGTTCCTGCCACCTCTTAATCAACGGCCGGAAGAAATGCACATGCTTGGGATGCAGTATGTCTATCAGAAATTTCACGGGAGCTACGCCTCCTTCACAGCCAATGCCACAAGACCCGAGCCGCTCTTCTGTGATCGGTAAAATGAACCCATAAAGCTCAAGAACAGCAGCAACGGAAAGACCAATGCATAAAGACCCCTATTTCTTTCCCTCGCGCCTGTTATCAGCTTGCTTATGTCGTTAGCCAATGTCTCCATTGTATTATAATTATAGATACAGGTCTTAACGCGAAGCCCTCCTCTGGTAAGAAGACTTGTCAATTCATCCTTTGTGTAACCCGCTCTCACATGCCCCTCTATATCCATCCAGTTTTCTCTTTTCCAGCCGAAGATGTTCCGTGTCAGATGCGGCACATGGACAAGCAGGTGCCCGCCTGGTTTAAGGGCTTCATAAAACATCTTCACGGCGCCGAGATCGTCGTCGAGATGTTCAAGCATATCCATCGAGATGACCAAATCAAATCTGCCTAATTCAGGAAGTTTCATGGCGTCCATGGTAATAAATCGCATATTCTTGAATCCCACCTTCTCGGCAATTTCGCCATTGACGCTGTTTTGATCTTTATCGAGATCGACGCCAATAACTTCAGCGGCGGGAAAACGTCTGGCACAGGCAAGCGTAATCATTCCCCGGCCGCATCCCGCATCGGCGATCCGGCGGGGCTCGGTAATTTGTTCCAGAAATGGAAGGATGGTGCGAGCGCGCACACGGAGCCCTAAGATAGGGGCGCCAAAAAACTTCACATACATTCTTTCCAGCGAAGACAACCCCGGAGTCAGCGCTATTTCTGAACCAAATGGCATTAATGCCCTCCCGTACCTTCCGTTGTTATTAAGAGTGAGAGTAACCCTGCGAGCCCGCGGGCCATCCAGCCATTACACCAATGGAGGAGGGTGAACCGCTTGCTCAGGAATCGGCCTTTCTGATAGGCGAATTCTCCTTCGCCTTTATAAAAATTCTGAAGCCCCCAGGAAGCTATGAGAAGAGCCATGTCCCGGTCGCCGGCTCCGGCAAAGGTCAGAATTCCCTGGGCGGACCCGTGAACGTCATGCGGCATGACCTTATCGCTCGCCCACTTAGGAGCGCCGTTTGCGAGAAACAGGTTTTCCCCATAGAATTTCAGGCCGCGTTCATAGTAGTCCCGGAAGCGCCTGTCCCCTGTCGCATTTTCATAATCCAGATATGCATCCAGAATCATGCCTGTATGATAGTTGTCATGGGCCACCAGGCTCTGCCTGGGATCCGTCGTATAATACCATGCCCCGTAGGAAGTTTGCAGGAGGGATACGAAGGAGAGAAGCTTTCGCGCCTGTTCCAGAAGGAAAATCTCACCCGTCAACGCGCCCACCTGAGCTATAAATGCCGCAGCCTGAGCATTAATATTTATCACGGCAAACCCCGCCTTCATCTTCGGCACGTACGATATGCATTTCTCCTCGTCAGTTTCGTGCAGCACTTCTAAATCAGTTAGAATAAAATCAACGGCGCTCCGGGCAGTCATGAGATAAGCCTCCTTGCCGAGCATGCGAAAGCCGTGTAAGAGAGCGCCCCCGGCAATGACGGTAACATAGCAATTGGGATAGCCCGGCGGCTGGAAGAAGCCCGGGCTCTGCCAGGGATGATGATAACCCCAGCAGCTGCCGTGATAAGTTCCTTTCTCTGCAGAAGTATTTTCCGTCAACCATCGCAGACAACCCTCCGCCCTTTCCCGGAAAGGCTGGATGGAGTTCGTGGAAAGCATATCCAAATTGGCCCGGGCAAATAGCGCCGGACTTTCCGGATTAATGCCCTTTCTTACAAGAAGAACGGGCCGCAGATTTACGGGCGCCCGCATGATCACCTGCGTCCAGATGAGGCGGAAGAGCCAGCTATTGAAAGATAAAGCGCGAACCAGAGGACTGTCAAGACCGTCAAATTTGGAATAACCCGCGTAACCCAAAAAATGAGCCCGGTCTAAAGCGGCGGAAAGAATTTTTTCAATGTCCCTGATATCGATCATTGACGGTCACCCCGTAGACGGCAACATAATATTTTCTCGAACACGATGCAAGGAAAGTAAGAACTGCAGGAACGCAAATATTTTTGCCGCCCGCCTCGACTACGGACATCGTCTCTTGGTGAGTCCGGAACGGGATGCCACTCTGCTGAAATGATCGGATGTCCTGTAATCATTTTTCGCCCTGAAGGCTTCTGACAGCAACGAATAAGCCTTCAAAGTGTCTCCGCCTAAGCGTATTGCCATTCGGGCTTCTTTGATGGCTGTATCAGGATCTCCTCCGCGAAGGTGGATATTGCCAAGATTGACATAGAAAAAGGCGGTGTCCCGCTTGAGGGATATTGCTTTTTTCATTGCCATCTCAGCCTCAGATGGCTTCTTCTTCAGCATCAGTAATGCAGCTTTATTGTTGTGGAGATCGGTATTATCAGGGAGGCCTGCCAAGGCTTTTTCAATATACACAATGGCATTTTCGTGATCGCCGCTTAAGAGATAATATTCCCCCAGCAGTTGATAGATCTTAAATTTCATCCTGACGTCCCATGACGGAGGGGAATTAAGCGCCTTCGTCAATTCGACATATGCCTCCGGAAAACGACCGGCTTTCGACAGGGCTGCTCCAAGATTACCGTGAGCTATCGCAAGACCAGGTGCTTTGCGGGCATTGTCCGTCCACAGGGATATTTCATCCTTAAGAATGTCATTATAGATATAAACATTCACCCCTATGATTATTATGACTGCCGTAACCGCAAACGATAGAGCGAAAATAATCTTCCTTCTCTTTTCAAAGTAGCCGAGGGCATGAACGAAGAGGATAGATAAAGGGACGAAAAAAAGCATCGCAGGAAGGTAATTCCGGTGCTCGTAAATGATGCCAAGGGAAATAAACGACCCTTCAATCAAATGGT
>PLMX01000211.1 GCA_003142635.1 Syntrophaceae bacterium
CATCAGACAGTAAATCGGCAGGGCTTGGAAAAGAGAACTAAAGTGGGGGAATGTGATCCCTGCCGCCATGGAGGAAAGAACCACGACGAGAAGCAAAAGATCGCTTACACGAAATGGAAGTTGCATACTTGATAGAGCGTATCGATTAAGGTTTTGATTTCTGCAACATATTACTACATTAGAAGAGTCCGTCAATGGTTTTATGAAAGGATCAAGAATAAAAAATTGTACCGTCGGATCAGGTTGGAACAACACCTTTTCACCACTAATTATTCCAGTTAATTCTTCCTGTAGTCAACAACTTGTTAATCATGGCAGGTATCAACTATTTCGAATAGCATTCCTTACCTACTCAAGCACAAAATTGACTATGCTCAATCATTATGCGATATTTCTTGTGCAAGGAATCTTTCGTAAAATATCGGAAAAAACAACGTGGTATATTAATGATTCGGCGGCACAGATGCAAGCAACGGGTATACGCTATGCCAGATGTACAGATTATCAGGGGCTACATTCCCGGCTCGATCGGACAAGTGGCCGGGCTGCATGGAACCTACTACCAACAGCATTGGGGCTTTGGTCTGTTCTTCGAGGCTAAGGTTGCCACTGAGTTGGCGTCATTCCTTAGCGGATATGACGAGCAACTGGATTGCTTCTGGACCGCGGTAGTGGCGGGGAGCATTGAGGGATCGATTACCATAGATGGCAGCCATGCCGCAGTCGAGGGCGCACATTTGCGCTGGTTCATCATGTCTGATGCGTTGCGGGGAAAGGGCGTCGGTAATGAGCTGATAGGTATTGCAATCGGCTTCTGTCAAAGTCAAGGTTATAGACGGGTCTACCTATGGACATTTGAAGGCCTCAACGCAGCACGACACCTCTACGAAAAGAATGGCTTCAAGCTTGTAGACCAGCAGAAGGGGGTTCGGTGGGGGCGCGAAGTCAACGAACAGCGATTGGAACTAAATCTGGGATAGCGGCCGAACAGCGGCATGCAGTGGACGGCTTTCGGCCGTAGCTGATACCGAGCTTTACGCCATTTTATCTCGTAAGTCACAACGTCAAGTCTTTTCAAAGTCGTTTGTTTGTAAGTGGCATCGACTATCTGCTTCCTGAAAGCAATGATTGATTTCGAGAGCCATGCGAGAGTACAAATGGTAATGTTTGAAATTCTGCGGCACCATTGGGAAACCATGTGGCTAACGGAGACAACAAACACCAACCTGCGGTATCTTGAGAAACCGGTCTACTCAACTCAAATTGGTCTCTCTGGCGATGATCTTGATAAAAAGTTGGACGTTTCCTGAAAGTATGGTAGAAAAAGGCACTGAGAAAATCCACTTGCAACTGTAACGGGTTTGTTTTTTTATTACCGTCAATATCCATATAATCCCTGAACCAATGGTATTTTGGGTGTTCACTTGATGAGTCCACCGGTTTTTACTGAATAGAGCTCTTTTTTCTTAAACGCATTTCTTAAAGGTTTTTAAAAAAAAGAAGAGAAGGAGATGGGGGAAGATGAAAATTGAGATGAATAGCTTGGATGCCAAGCAAACCCATGATCTATTGACGGGTTCCATCGCACCGCTGCCGATTGCCTTGATTTCTACAGTAGGCGAGGATGGAATTTATAATGCCGCACCTTATAGTCTTGTTATCCCCATAAGCTGGAAACCGCCGCTCGTCTGCGTCAGCATCGCATCAAAAAAAGGGGGGAAAAAGGATACACTGATGAACATCCAGTTCTCCAAGGATTTCGTCATCAACATCATGGGAGATGATAGGATCAAGCCCACCATTAAGACAGCGGGGAACTATCCGAGCAACGTGGATGAAATTGAAAAAGTGGGACTTACGGCCATTACTGCTGAAAAGGTAAGGTCTCCCCTGATCAAAGAAGCCCAGGTCAGCATCGAGTGCAGGCTTTCTCAGGAAATGGTATTGGGAGAGGGAGAAAACATCAGGTGGCTTATTTTCGGGGAAGTTGTCCTGGTGCATTTAAAAGATGGGATCTGGACTTCCGGGAAGATCGATCCCGCTGCCTTAAGAGCGGTCGGTCGGATGGGCGACGGAATCTATTGCCGTTCAACAGATACCTTTACCCTGTTGATGTAAAAAATCTCGATAAATCTCTAAGGAAGGAGTGAGTTTATAAGTGATAATACTCACTCCTGTTCCAAACCGAAAGTCATTGACAAGGTGAAGCGCGCAACTCCGATGAATGATTAAACCGCCAGCTTTCCAGCATTCATGACATTATGCAATATTTTCACTGTACCGGACGGAGAGTTAAAAATGAAAATACTATTTGCTGCCCATGAAAACGCCTGGGGTGGTTTCCTGGGGCTGTTAAAAACCGAACTTTCTCAGCATGAATTTGAGGCCAGCGGTCGATTTGGATTCGAAACCTTAAAAGGATTTGATGTTTTGATTCCGACCATGAGTGTAGTGAACAGGGATCATCTTGCAGGCAGCGATCGTCTGCAACTCATTCAACAGTCTGGTGCCGGTCTGGATGGTGTAGACCTGCAAGCCGCCTCGGAAATGAACATACGGGTCGCCAACGTTCCTACCGATAAATCCGGTAATGCCGATTCCGTGGCCGAGTTGGGCATATACATGATGATCGGTCTATCAAGAGATTTCCGAAAGATGGCATCAAGTCTTGCCAGCAGAAAGATTGGGGTTCCGCAGGGAAGGGCTCTAAGTGGAAAAACAGTGGGCATTATTGGTCTTGGCGGTATCGGCCGTGCTCTGGCAAAACGTCTTAAAGATTTCGACGTTCAATTAATCGGCATGAAACGGCACGATCCCCAAAAGGTTAAAGCGGAACTTGGTTTAGCGTGGGTCGGAACCCCGGAAGATATGAAAGAATTTCTTGGCAGGTGCGACTATGTGGTCCTCTGTCTTCCCTTGACCCTCGAAAACAAAAATATGATGGGACAGCATACTTTTGACATGATGAAATGGGATTCGTTTCTGATCAATCTTTCCAGAGGTGGATTGGTTGACCGGGGTGCCTTGGAGGATGCCCTTGCCTCGGAGAGGATCGGAGGAGCTGGCCTAGATGTATTCTGGGAAGAACCACCTGATCCGGATGATCCTATATTCAAATACAATGTGTTGGCGACCCCTCACATTGCCGGGACCACGGACGTCTCCATACGAGGCATCGTTAAGGCGGTGGCTGAAAATATCAGGAGATTGGAAACGGGACAGGACCTCCTTTATCTAAAAGCATAATACATCTGAGCGGTTGAAAACCGATTTGGTTCCGGCCGATTTTCCTTCCTGAAGTCAATAGGCCTGCCTTTCTCGCATGAATACGAGACTTCAATTGGAAATAAATAGATACGGGTATCACAGATAATAGGAGCCCTCAAAATTGACCTGCCCCCTTAAAACTGGTCCAGTTTTTATGTATCGAATAGTGGTAACCACAACGTTTTTGTAAGGAACTTATCTTGACATACAAGAATCTCTTTCCTTATACTTTACCCAGCCAGAAGCAAGTTCTTATCAAATAAAATACAAGAAGACGGGGGTTTTTGTTTCGTGAGGATCTGAATTCTTACGAAGGGAGCAATAGCTTATGAGTGGAGAACATTCCTATCAACCTGTAACTCAAGAGATCGCAGGCCAGCTGCAATCAATCGTTGGGGGGAAAAATATCATCTTCAATGACGTTGAACGCATGCAAGACTACTCACATGACGAGGTGGCTGATCCGGCATATGCTCACATGCCTGAGGTGGTAGTCAAACCCCAATCCGCCCAAGAAATTTCACAAATAATGAAACTGGCCAATAAATATCGTATCCCAGTTACTCCCCGGGGAGGAGGGACAGGCCTTTCCTGCGGTGCAGTTCCTGTTTTGGGTGGTATCGTTCTTTCTCTTGACAGGATGAATCGCATCCTGGAAATCGATAAAGAAAACATGATGGTTGTGGTAGAGCCGGGGGTTGTTACCCGTGAAATTAATATTGCTGTTCAGGAACATGGCCTTTTCTATGCGGGTTATCCCATGAGCTTTGAATCATGTTTTATTGGAGGGAATGTAGCGGAAAATGCTGGTGGTGGTCGTGCAATTAAATACGGGGTCACCGGGCATTACGTCCTTGGCCTGGAGGTAGTTTTGCCTTCAGGGGAAATTGTGGAGATGGGAGGTAAACGCCTGAAGGACGTTACTGGATATGACATCATACACCTCATGGTCGGTTCGGAAGGGACCCTGGGCATATTTTCAAAAATCATTCTTCGGCTGCTCCCTCTACCCACCGCCACGGCTGTACTCTTAATTCCCTTTGAGAATGCTACTGCCGCTGTTGCCGCTTTTCCCAAAGTAATTGCCCGTGTAGGAATCCTGCCTTCTGCCGTTGAGTTTATGGACAGCCTTTCTGTGGAAACAGTATACAAATTCCTGGGGGAAACACCCCCAAGACCAGATATAGGGGCCATGCTGCTTGTTGAAGTAGATGGGACGAGCAGAGAAAAGGTTGACGGCGATTGTCAGAAAATCGGTGAGCAATTTCTTGAGTCAGGGGCTCTTGATGTTTATATTGGCAATACTCCGACCATTGAGAGGAAAATGTGGAACCCCCGTCTAAAACTTGCCGAGGCATTTAAGGCCATCTGCCCTGTGCAAAGCCTTGAGGATATAGTGGTTCCCACGGCACGGATTCCTGATCTCATTAGAGAACTGGAGCGACTTTCTCAAAAATATGATGTTCTGATTCCATGCTATGGCCACGCGGGTGATGGGAACCTGCACGCTACCCCGGTAATGAAACCGGAATCCCCTCTGGATATCTGGAAAGAAAAACTCCCGTCGTTGCTTACGGAACTTTATCAGGTAGTATATCGTCTGGGAGGAACCATCAGCGGAGAACATGGCATTGGTTCCAAACGAGCATCCTATCTTCCCCTGGTGATGAACCCCGACCTTATTTCACTCGAAGAGAGGATCAAACAGGCTTTCGACCCATTGAATATTCTGAATCCCGGGAAAATTTTTCCCTTGAGACGGAATAGATATAAATAGGTGAAACCAGCATTTGCTTCTTCCTTTGTAATTAGAAAGTCGTATAAAACGCTTTTACCTTGCTCAATTGGGGTTAAGATGTTGACGGGGAGTTATGTATTCTGTAGTAGGAGGTCGCATAAGCGCCTCAATGGAAGAAAACGATAATCTCCCTACCTATGTAATACATCGGAGATCGATACAAATGTAAACCACGTCATTGGAATTACCCCGTGATTAGCTCGAATCTCATGGTAAATCAAGACGCACTTAAATGGCTTACAAATCGGACATTTTCCCAGGAATGCTATTGGACCTTTTTTGAATCCTAACTATTGCACACTGGTAGGAAGAAGGATAGAAATCGTTATTGGAGGACGCGGCATGTTATAGAAGGGCTAACAGTTCCGCTTTGGTCGCTAAATTCATATAACTCAGATCATCTTGTATTCCATTGGTGGGTGAAAGAACGGCATTTAGAGGCGTCACGTAAGGAGTAAACACTTTTACTTCAACTGTCGTTGATTTAGTGCAATGAGGTAGCTGCGGAGAGCAAAGTTTACATAATATATCTTATAAGACGTAAGCAGCGTATATCACATATCGCTAAAACCCTTCCTCGGCTAATTGCTTCACTAAGCCAATTTGTTTATCTGTCAGCTTTTTCGGTACGTTGACGATTATTTTGACATATTGATCCCCCTTGCCGGCGCCTTTCAGCCGCGGAACCCCGAAACCTTTCATTCTGATCCTTGTATTGTTCTGCGTTCCCGGAGGTATCTTTATTCGTTTAACCGTGCCTTCTATTGTTGGAACCTCGATAGTGGTTCCGAGAGCGGCCTGCGAGAAATTAATTGTCTTGTCTATATAGATGTCATTTGCGTCCCTCGCGAAAATCGGGTGCGGGAGAATGCTGATATTTATGTATAGGTCGCCCGGAATGCCTCCGTCAGTTCCAAGACCCCCCTTGCCGGCTAACCTCAGTTTCTTTCCGGAATTTATGCCAGGTGGTATCTTGAAATTGATCTCGTCAACGCTATCGTCTTTTTGCAAGGCCAACTTCTTCTCTGCACCTAATACTGATTCTTCTAATGTTATTGATAAGTTATATTCGAAGTCCTGTCCCTTCTGGGGGGCGCGGTTGAATCTCTGTCGCTCCCCCTCGAATATATCAGAAAAGGGAGCGCCTTGCTGAAAAGTGAAGCCCCCTCCCCTGCTTGTTCTGAAATTTCTTGGTCCTGCGCCACCTGCATCGCCGAATCCGAAGCCTCGCAGGATATCATTAAGATCGAATCCGCGGAAAATATCCTCCTGTGTATATCTCTGCCTGAATTGATCGGCAGATCCGAAACTATCATATTCCTCTTTTTTCTTGGGGTCACTGAGGACTGCATAGGCCTCACTTATCCTCTTAAATTTCTCCTCCGCCGCTTTGTTATTTGGGTTCTTGTCAGGATGCCACTTCAGAGCGAGTTTTCTGTAGGCCTTCTTTATATCGTCGGTGGTCGCCTCTTTATCGAGAGCTAACAATTTGTAATAGTCTTCTGCCATAACCTACCTTTCCGATTCCTGCTGTAATGTGTTGAAAGACGTGAGAAAATTCTTAGTCGCACTCTAAGTTATATAACTTACCCATTCCCTTCGAATTGTCAAGGATAAGGATGTCCGTCTTATTGTAAATGGGCTGATGACGATGAAAAGTTTTAATAAATAAAGCATTGCGACTAAAATCTAATACTTAACATTAGATAATTTGAAGAGCTCTTACCATCATGCTGAAACGATACCGAGCCCATCTCTATCAGATGCTCTATGAAGTCTTCCTTTACCCTCTTATTGTATTTATGGGCGCTGCTCACAGCACTGTAGATGTTGCCGGTGTACCAGCCGAGTTCGAAGAATGTCACGATCCCGCCTACAAGGTAGTTCTCGTGGTGAAAAAGCTCTATGGCGCCGAATATGAATGCACCGTTCAAGAGAAACGCCACCAGCGCATCTGTTGGTCTCTCTGTGTAAAGATGACCCGCACCTGGAAGAATTGCTGCAAGGGTGCCTGCCGTGGCGGGCGATTTCCTGGGGAGATCGTCGATATGCAGAAGCTCTGAGGCTATGGCATTCGCCGATCCGGACAGCGGGCTCTCTTTAGGAACAAGGGATAATGTTTCTCTGGCCCTCTGCCATTCCTCCATCTCCATATGGACGATGGCGCTCTGGTAAACGGCCTTATCGGCAAATTCATTGGATTTCGATTTAATCACTAGTTCAAAACTTGAGAGGGCGTCCGAATAGCGCCTCAGTTGCCTTTCTGCCATGCCCTTAAAGTACAGTGCTCCAGGTATCATCGGGCTCGTGGGATATTTTGTTATGAAAGCAGTGAATGCCTCTCGAGCTTCCTGCCACCGCTTTGCTCTGTAATAACTTTCCCCGATTCTGTAAATGCATGTCTCGACCAGCTTGTCTTCTGGGAAAAAGTGAGCAAAGCGCTTGTACTCGCTGATAGCCCTGTAATAATCCCCCTCGGCAAGGAGTGCTTCCGCAAAGGAGAATTGACTATCAGCTTCGATGACGTGAGTCTCGACTGCCTCGGCCATTACCGATGGGATCAAGACAACGGGAAGCGCCATTGCGTAAACGATTAGCCATACATGTATGTAACCAGAAGATTTCATGAAGAATAGATTTATAGATTCCCATTTTAATAGGTACGCCAGGAGGGAAACATCGAAAACCCCGGAAATGAGAATTCCGGGCATTGCTTCCCTATGGTGTACGTCCCATATGGAAGGCTTTTAGGTTTACCGCGATGGCTTTCTCGGGAAAGGATCTGCGGATGACCGTCTCCCAGAGCGAAATATCGAACTGGCGCAGATAGGATGACAAAACTCCCAAGAGGGCCGTATTCTCTGTTCTTACGTCCCCCGCTCTTAGAGCCATATTATTGGCATTAACAACTTGCATAGTCTTGAAGATCTTCCTTACGATCTCAATAACGTTGTCAGGATAAGCAGCATCACCGAGGTTCACAGAGGGAGGATAGATTTCCCTTTCGCTTATAATTATACCGCCCCCCGGCTTCAGAAAATCAAGATAACGTATTGTTTCCAACTTTTCAAATGAGACGAGGATATCGACATCTCCTTTTCTCGCAATGGGAGAGTAGACCTTCTTGCCGTATCGTACATGACTGGTTACACATCCACCCCTCTGCGCCATCCCATGGACCTCACTTTTTTTTACGTCCAAGCCCGCTTCCATCATGACATGACATAAAATATCGCTTGCGCGTAGTATTCCCTGGCCGCCTACTCCGGCGAGGAGGATGCTCTTGACATCGCCATCGTTTTTCATAAAATCATATCACCTCGATTACACTGCCGACCTTGCATACCTGCTTGCATAGCGTGCATCCTGTGCAAAGCTCGCTGTCAATGTATGCCACACCTCCCTGTTTCTTTGCATTCCTCTTGACTGTTTCACTTGGCATATCTTCGAACTTTATCCATGAGATTGCAGGACACCCAAGACCAATGCAGGCCTTGCAGCCGACACACTTATACGTATCAACTTCGAAGGCTTTCCGGCCGCCTTTCATTTCTCGCTTGAACAACACACAGGCTCTTTGTGATATTATGACGGAGGCACCGGGTCTTGCCAATTCTTCCTTCAGCACCTTCCGCGTCATTTCAATATCATAAGGATCTATGACACGCACGCTGTCTATCCCCAATGCCAAGGCCAGTTTCTTAAAATCAAGCGCCTTTGTTCTTTCCCCCTGCAGGGTATAGCCGGTGGCCGGATGGTCCTGCATGCCCGTCATGGCCGTTGTCCTGTTATCGCAAATGACAATGACCGCGTCGCTCTTATTATAGGCCATGTTCAAAAGCGGCGTAATGCCGGAATGAATAAATGTGGAATCCCCGATAACACCGACAACCTTTCCTTTTCCTTTATCCTTTAGTGCCTTGCTCATGCCATGCGCCATGCCGATACTTGCCCCCATGCAGATACACGCATGCAGACCCTCCAAAGGCTTCATGAAAGACAGGGTGTAACAGCCTATGTCACCTGCGACAAAGGTGTTTAGTTTTCCCAAGACATAGAACAATCCTCTGTGGGGACAGCCGGGACAAAGATTCGGCGGTCTCGGCGGGATTGTTAATTCCGGCATGATTGACTTGGAAATCTTTTTACGCTTAATGGCTGCATGAATCACGCCGGGATCAAATTCATTTGTGTACGGAAAGACGTCCTTTCCTATCACGTCGATCCCCATTGCCTTGACTTGCTCCTCAATAAATGGGTCGAGCTCTTCAATTACGTAGATTTTCCTAACCTTAGCGGCAAATTTACGGATAAGGCCGGCAGGCAGCGGATAAACCATACCGAGCTTCAAATATGAGAAATCAGGGAAGGCGTCTTTCGCATAGTTATAAGGCATACCGGCCGTAATAATGCCGATCTCAGGATCATTCATTTCTATCCTGTTTGCGGGAAAAGTTTCAGCAAATTCTCTGAGCCTGTGCAGCCTGTTTTCCACCTCTACCCGTCTGACACGCGCATACGCCGGTACCATGACGTATTTAGCTGCATTGATTTGAATGGCAGTGGAATTCCTGGAAGGCGATAGGTCACCCAAAGATACGACGGATTTTGAGTGGGAAACACGCGTCGTTGTCCGGAGGAAAACAGGTGTATCAAATTTCTCACTCAAATCGAATGCAATCTTGATGTAGTCTTTGGCTTCCTGACTGTCCGCAGGCTCAACCATAGGTATCTTTGCAAATTTGGCATAATTGCGGTTATCCTGTTCATTTTCTGAACTATGGAGGGATGGATCGTCGGCGGTGATGATAACAAGAGCCCCGTTAGTTCCGGTGTAGCTCAATGTGAAGAGCGGGTCTGCGGCTACATTGACCCCTACATGCTTCATGACAACCATGGCCTTTGCCCCGGCCAGTGCAGCCCCTATGCCCACCTCCAGGGCGACCTTCTCGTTGGGAGACCATTCGGCATAAACTCCGTCATACTTTGCAAAGTTCTCGACGATTTCAGTGCTCGGTGTTCCCGGATAGCCGGCTACGAAACGAACTCCGTGCTCGAAGGCGCCTCTTGCAATACTCTCATTTCCCGACATCAATACTTTCATAGATCCTATTTGTCCCTGCCTGCCTCATCAAAAAGAAAAGGGCAGCCAAAATAATTGCAAACTCTATCTTCAGTTGATGGTTGATATTATCTTTTTTAAGAGAAGTTCCATGGACGGATCGGCAGTGTTGCTTAGGGCTTTTTGATAGTACTCCAAGGCTTTATCTTTGTTATTCATCTCTTCGTATATTCTTGCCATGTTTTTGTAGGTCATCCCGTCAAAGCCCCCGCCTGATTTTGCATTTGCCGCTTTCTCGAATGACTCCAAGGCACGCGGGAGGTCGGCCTTCTTTTCGTAACAATAACCTATGCTATTATACGCCAGGATTTTCAGGTCGCTCCCATCCGTAACTTCCTTGAGAAACTCCGTATATGCATTTATCGAGGCATCCACATCGCCGAGGTTGTAGTACATGTTTCCCATTTGATAATATGACATCATGGCAGCCTTTGATCCCGGATATTGAGTTATAACGTCGTTGTACATCTTTATGCTGCTTTGAGCAGGCGCACCTCCCTGACGGGCAGCTTTCATACCGGTAATATGGGCTATCGCATAAAACCGCTGGGCTTTCTCCTCATAGTTCATCCTGTATAAGTACCAGCCGGACAATATTATGATTACTAAGATTGCGATACCGGATGCCAGATAGATTTTTGATCTATTCGCCGATATATAGGCACCGGCCGTATTTAACGCCGCCTGGAAGGAATCCGGCTTTTCAATTTCCTTTTTCGTGATTTTTCTTGCCATATCCATTTCCTATCAAAATTTTATTTGTATTTGTTCGTTGACTTTTTCAAGGATGAAGGCTGGAATCCTCACTATCTTGCCCAGCCTGCTCGTACAGGCATGCACTGTATAACCCTCAACAAGAGCTTTTCCCTGTTTTCATCCCAGATCGTATAGGCAAATTTCATGCTTGCCCTTTTTATATATTCCAATTCAGTTTCGACCACGATTACCTGGTCATACCTGGCTGGAAAAAGATAATTGCAATACGCTTCCGTCAAAGGCAAGTTATAACCCTGCGCTTCCATATCAGCATACACTATGCCCACACTCCTGAGGAGTTCCGTTCGCCCGATCTCGAACCATTTAATGTAATTGGTATGGTATACGATGCCCATGGCATCGGTATCAGCGTATATGACACGTATATTAACCTGATTTCTCTTCAACAAATGCCTTCCAGTCTTTCATGAATGAATCCATCAGAAGATAACCGGGGGAGACCTTCAGACCATTTTGCAGCGCCGCTTTCTCACTGAATGTTGAGCCGTTTCGCAAATTCTCCGCTCTATCAGAAGAGAGTACCGCAAAGGGAGATGGATCTGATGAATGGGTCCTCAGGCTAATAGGCGTAGGATGATCACTTAAAACCAGCAGCCTGAATGGAGACAGTCCATAAATTTTCTTCAATATGGCGCCTACGATCTTCTCATCAAAATCTTCAATGGCCCGAATCTTTCCTGTCACATTTCCTTCATGTCCCATTTCGTCTGGGGCCTCGACATGGACGAATACAAAATTGGCGTTCCTCAAAGTATCCAAAGCCGCTCCGGCCTTTCCAATATAATTGGTATCCACATAGCCCGTCGCACCGTTAACGCGTATAACTTTGAGGCCTGCATAAATGCCGATTCCATTGAGAAGGTCAACAGCCGATATCATGCCTCCTTTCAAGTGATATTTGTCCGTGAGTTTGGTAAACTTCGGCGCCCTCCCCTGTCCCCAAAGCCATATCGAATTTGCGGGTCTTTTGCCTGCCGCGATACGCAACCGGTTTACAGGATGATCGCGCAAAAGAACCTGCGAACGTTCCATGAGTCCTCTTATGACTTCTTTCCCTTCTCCCCGCGGCAGATAATCCCTGACTGTATGGCCGGTGATATCATGAGGCGGCGTTGTCTCAAGCAGTGCTTTGCCACCCCTCCATACGAGGAGGTGTCTGTAACTCACACCAGGATAGAATTGAAAGATTGCGCTACCCAGCTCATCGTTGATGTCATTTATGATTATCTTTCCTTCTTCAGTGGTTATATGTCCGGATGTAAAATCATCCATCACGTATTCTGCATCTCCCCTAAGGGTCACGAGATTGCAGCGGAAGGCCAAGTCATCGACGCCGAGCTGAACCCCCATGTTGGCGGCCTCCAAAGGTCCTCGACCGGTATAGCATTCCTTAGGGTCATACCCGAGGACGCTCATGATCGCCACATCACTGCCCGGAGTCAGGCCGGCAGGTATAGTGTCGATCAAGCCCAACGTTCCTTCTTTCGCGATCCTGTCCATATACGGGGTATGTGCGTATTCGAGCGGTGTCTTGCCGCGCAGTTCCTTCAGGGGATAATCCGCCATACCGTCACCGAGGAGGATGATGTATTTCATTACAGCTTAATTGCTCCTCAAATACATAGATGTGATGGGATTAAAAAAGGTAGTTTCCTATAAAGATTACAACCTTTCGTCCTCAATTCTTATCAGCATCGTCTTTCCATGAATTATTTCAAGCTGGTCTATTTCCGTAATAGCCTTCTGAATGTTTTCTTCCTTCGATTTGTGAGTAGTCATGACAATGGGAACAGGGCCTGCCTTCTGCCTGCCTTTCTGGATAACTGCGGCAATGCTTATGTCATGCGCGCCGAGGATTCCCGCTATTCTGGAAAGAACGCCGGGCCGGTCGAGCGCGGATAACCGGATATAGTAGTTTGTAACGATTTCTTCAAAGGGCATCAGTTTGATATCATCGATAACGTTCTCCCGAAGTGAACGGGCCGGCACTCGCCCTGATACGCCTCTCTGCAGATTGCGCGAGATATCGATAACATCACTCACTACGGCGCTTGCCGTGGGCATCATTCCTGCACCCTGGCCATAGAGAAACACTGAATCCGCCGCATCGCCGACGATATGAAACGCATTGAAATTTCCGTTCACGTTTGCGAGAAGATGGCTCAGAGGGATCATAGTGGGATGAATCCTTGCCTCAATGCAGTCGTCCCTCATGATGGCAATGGCAAGCAGCTTGATCCGATACCCGAGTTCCCTGGCAAATTCGATGTCCTGCGGGCTGATGCCTGATATGCCTTCCCTGTGAAGATCCTCAAGCCTTACCCTTTTGCCGTATGCCAATGATAACGTGATGGAAAGCTTGTGAGCCGTATCGATGCCTTCGATGTCAAATGTCGGGTCGGCTTCCGCGAATCCAAGCTTCTGGGCTTCCTTAAGCACGACTTGAAAGGATTTTTTCTCATCAGTCATCTTGCTCAATACATAATTGGCCGTCCCGTTTATAATGCCGAAAATCGATTTTATATGGTTTGCTGCCAGGCTTTCCTTGAGGGTCTTAATGATGGGGATTGTACCGCCTACACTGGCTTCGAAGCCGACATCTACCTGTTCTGCCTCAGCAGCCAGGAATATTTCGTTTCCATATGTAGCTAAGAGGGCTTTATTGGCGGTCACTACGTTCTTTCCTTTCCGGATAGCTTCAAGGATGAAAGACCGCGCAGGTTCGTAGCCGCCCATAAGCTCTATGACTATGGATATTTCAGGATCGTTGAGGATCGTCTTTGCATCCATTGTCAATAAATGCTTATCCACGGCAACAAGTCTTGGCGTTGTGATATCAAGATCGGCAATCTTCTTTAGGAAGAGCTTCGCGCCGAGGCGATTTTCGATGACCTCACCGTTGTCTTGAAGCAGTTTTACAACCCCTGTTCCTATAGTGCCGAACCCGATTAATCCGATAGTTATTGTTTTCATCACGTGTCTGTATCGCGTTTCAAATATTTCGAACATCAAAACCAATTGAAAGGATCATCATATTCCTTGGAAGCAAATGCTGTCACTTCTATAACAGTTAACATATGCTTGTCAAAACAAATTAAGCTCTTGCCTAACCGGTTTTAGCGAGTTCAAACCTGCCTCCCCATCTGTGCAGGAGAACTTTCTTCAGCAATGCATACGTACCGTTATCCATATCCGAAATGTTCTTCGCAAATGCGAAAGCATCTGATCTTGCCTCAGCGAGAATGTGCGCGTCTCTGAGGATATGGGCAATGCGGAAATCGGGAACCCCTGACTGCCTGGTTCCCATGAATTCACCGGGCCCTCTAATGGCTAAATCCTCTTCAGCAATTTTGAAACCGTCATTTGTCTCTTCCATGACTCGCAGCCTTCGTATTGAATCATCTGAACCTCTGCGGTGCGACATCAATATGCAAAATGATGGAATATCGCTCCTTCCCACCCTCCCCCTCAATTGATGCAATTGGGAAAGTCCAAACCTCTCCGCATGTTCTATCACTATTAGGGAGGCGTGTGGTATGTCGATCCCCACCTCAATGACTGTTGTGGAAACAAGGATGTTTATATCTCTGTTTAGGAAACCCGCCATCGTCTCATCTTTGTCTTTTCCTTTCATACGGCCGTGGATAAGCCCCACCCGATGGTCAGGGAATATTTCCTTTTGCAGATGGTCGGCCATTTTAGTCGCGTCCCTGAGGTCCAGGTTTTCAGATTCTTCGACCAACGGATAGACGACAAACACCTGGTTTCCCTTTCCGAGTTCCGTCCTCATTATTTCGTATACCCTGTTGCGCTCCTCTTCGAAGAAAACCTTTGTCCGAATCTCTTTTCTGCCGGGAGGACATTCATCAATGATCGAAATATCCAAATCGCCGTACACGGTCATGGCAAGTGTCCGCGGGATGGGAGTGGCGGTCATAACCAAAACGTCGGGATTTACGCCTTTCTGTCTCAACGATGCTCTCTGCACAACTCCGAAGCGATGCTGCTCATCGATGACGACCAAACCGAGCTTGCTGAACGCAACATCTTTCTGGATCAACGCGTGAGTTCCGCATATGATGTTAGCGTGTCCTTTCCTTATGCCGTCAAAAATGTTCTCCCTTTCCGCGTTCTTCATACCGCCCGTGAGCAAAACAGCCCTCAAATCGAGCGCGGAAGACCAATCTTTGATGCGGTTGTAATGTTGCTCGGCAAGAATCTCAGTCGGCACCATTATGGCCGCCTGATAGCCGTTTTCGCAAGCGCTGATCATCGCCGCCATGGAGACAACAGTTTTACCGCACCCTACGTCACCCTGCAGAAGTCTGTTCATGCTGGAGCGCCTCTCCATGTCACCCTCGATCTCTGTGATGACCCGCTTTTGCGCATCGGTCAATGTGAAGGGAAGAATCTTGTAAAACTTATGAAGAGTGTGTCCATGTCTCTTGAATGCTATGCCGCCGACTGAGGTGTTGGCCTTTCTTTTTAAGGCCATGCCTAACTGGAGAAAGAAGAATTCATCGTAAATCAGCCTTCGGTGGGCCTCTGAGCGCATATCATTGTATGCTTCGATTCGCTCCTCCGTACCGGGAAAATGAACGCTGCGCACGGCGTTCTTAATATCCAGAAGATGGCGTCTCTCACAAATTTCATGAGGTATGGGGCTTAAGAGATATTGTGAATATTTATCGACGGCATGCGCCATGATCCTTCTTATATACTTCTGGTGAAGACCCTCTGTCTCCGAATAAACCGGTACGATCCTCTTGAAGTTGATCAGATTTTGCCCACTTTCGTCATCGTCAAGAACCTCAAAATCCGGGTGCACCATATCCTTGTTCGACAGGTAACTGTTCACTTCACCGGTCAGTATAACGCGCATGCCCTTCTTAAAAATTTTTCTCAGGTAAGTTGGATTGCCTCGGAACCATTTCGCCGTAAGGAGCCCGCTGCCGTCTTCGATCGTGACTTCATATGCCTTTCTATTTCTGTACGATTTGTATAGATCGCTTATAACATGGCCGATGATTGTCGCCCTGCTTCCCACCGTGACCGATTTAATATCCCTGATTGTGCGCCTGTCTTCGTATCTTCGCGGCACAAAATAGAGCAAATCGGCAACACTATTCAGACCCTTTTTCTCGAGAAGAGACGCCATCTTCGGTCCCACGCCCTTTACGAACCTCAGAGGGAGAGACAACTTTTCTAGACTTGACTCGCCGTCGTTCAGATTTTGTGGTTCCATCTCCTCTTGCATGGAGAGAACTCCGCTCGAATACTCTGCCGTGATCCCTCTCAGCTTCCTTACAACGAGCATCGCCTTTTCTATGCGTTCCTTCTTATCCTCAAAGGTCAATCTGTCAAAGCCGGCGATTGCTTCTTCAAAGACGGAAATCATATTTCTATATCTCGTGTCTGCTTCATCCCCGCCTGTCTTTATTAACGAAAGATTCTTCAGCTGTTCTACGAACCGTCTCATCGTTGCTTCAAAGTCCTTCATAAGGTGCAGATGACTGTATGACTCTTTCGACGAGAATAATAAGGGGGCTTCGATCTTCTCGAGTATTGCAATTAGTGTTTCCATTGGATATCAAGTGTTCGAAGCAGAATATTAATATAATGATTTCAAATACAAGGACTGAAATGAGTTAGCAGATATTCGACCTTTTCGCAAGTAAAGAATTGACTTTAGAAAGCAACTACGATACAAGTCATCCCCATCTCAGAAGGCTATCGGAAAATAATATGCAGGACAAAATGTCATATAAGGATGCAGGCGTTGACATAGATAAGGCCAATCTCTTTGTCGACAGGATCAGGACCATTACAAAAGCAACCTTTCGCAAGGAAGTAATGAGTTCCATCGGTGGTTTTGGCGGGCTATTTCGCCTCGAGGCCGGGAAATATAATAATCCTGTCCTGGTGTCGTCAACCGACGGCGTGGGGACAAAGCTAAGAGTTGCCCAGATGATGGCAAAGCACGACACCGTCGGCATCGATCTCGTGGCGATGTCCGTGAACGATGTTGTAGTCCAGGGAGCTGAGCCACTTTTTTTTCTGGACTACATCTCTACGGGCATGATCGATGTGGAAAGAGATATTAAGATCATCGAAGGCATTGTCAAAGGCTGCCAGGAGGCCGGTTGCGCCCTTATCGGAGGGGAGACAGCTGAAATGCCCGCATTTTATACGGATGGTGATTATGATCTGGCCGGATTCTGTGTGGGCATTGTAGAGTCCGAAAAGATAGTCGATGGCTCCGAGATCCGTGTAGGGGACCGGATCATCGGCATTGCCTCCAATGGCATCCATAGCAACGGCTTTTCCCTTGCCAGAAAGGTTCTGTTTGAAAACGGCAGACTCGGTGTTGAAGATAAGCTCGAGGGACTGCCCCATTCCATAGGCATGGAACTTCTCCGTCCGACAATGATTTACGTGAAACCCCTCTTGAATCTCATTAAGAATTTCAGCATCAAGGGCGTCGTCCATATAACGGGCGGCGGATTCGTCGATAATATACCACGGATCTTGCCTAAGGCCTGTCGCGCCGTTATTCTCAGAGGCAGCTGGGATATACCGCCGGTATTTACGATTATCAAGAAAATGGGAAACATTGATGATGCAGAAATGTATCGCGTCTTTAACATGGGTATAGGCATGATGGTAGTTACGACCGGAAAAGAAGCGTCCGAAGTGATGGAGCGACTCGAAAATTTAGGGATGCGGGCGTATGCCATCGGGTTCATAGATCGGAAAGACGAAGACCAACCATCCGTATCGTTTATCTAACGGCATGAAACGAAGAATAAAATTGGGAGTGCTCGTCTCGGGGAGCGGATCCAATCTCCAGGCGATCATAGACAATATAGAGAAGGGTCTCCTTGATGGAGAGATTAAGGTCATTATCAGCAATAACGCCGATGCATATGCTCTTGAGCGGGCGAAGAAACATGATATCCCATGCGTGATTATCAAGCATTCCGATTTTAAAAGCCGGGAAGATTTTGACCTGAAGATGATCGATGTCCTTAATTCGCTTTGCGTCGATCTGGTAGTGATGGCCGGATTCATGAGAGTCTTGACGCCTCTCTTCCTGAATGCGTTTCCTATGAAGATAATGAATATACACCCTGCCATCCTTCCCGCTTTTCCGGGCATTCATGCTCAGAAGAGAGCTGCCGACTATGGCGTAAGATTTTCGGGATGTACGGTTCATTTTGCCGACGAGGGAGTGGACTCTGGACCTATCATCATTCAAGCGATAGTTCCGGCCTATGATGATGACACCGAAGACATCCTCGCGGCCAGAATATTGAAGGAAGAGCACAGGATATACCCTCAAGCGATACAGTTTTATGCGGAAGGCAGAATCGAAGTGGTCGGAAGAAAAGTCAGAATAAGAGGCAGTGAGCGGATCCCGGAAACGCCTCTTCATAATCCCCCCCTGACAGCCTTTTGACGGACCCGTTCTCATGGCCTGTGTCTATCTTCAAGAATGGATTGAGAGCAATAGGCATAGCTGGCATTTCAACATCTTTTTCTTAGAATATGTATGATACTGTTATCATCGGTAACGATTTAAGCTCCTTGGTCGCGGCAGCCATAGTTTCACATCATGGCAGGAAGACCGTACTCCTATCTGAAGGTGATGCGAGACATGTTTACTCCGATTATGGGTACACCTTCAATATCGATCCCATGCCCCTGACCGGTTTCGGCCCGGGGGAGACATGTTCACGCCTTCTTGCAAATCTTGGCATTCCGGTCACAGAATGCTCGGGACTGCAGTTATTGAATCCCGGTCTTCAAATAATCCTTTCGGATCACAGGATAGATTGCTTCAATGGTATGGAAGAACTTCTCAATGATATGGGAAGAGAATTCTCCGGCGACAGAGTTGTGATTCGCAAGCTGTACGCGTCTCTACTGAAGATCAGTAATCTTATCGAACAGAGGATCACTAAAAAACCATATGTATCCCGAATGAACTTTGACGAGTTCATTTCCGTCCTGAAGAGCATCCCCGTGATTCTGAAGGAAAGGTTGTCGCTTACAAAAGGATTTAAGGCAATTGCAAAAAATCCTCCCTTGACCAGGGTATTCGAGGCAAATGGCGCTGTTCTTTCAAACTGGACCGGCAATGGGAAGAGCCCCGTTTGTATCTCGTCCGCGTATGCACTGTCATTGCCATTGAAGGGGCTGTATCATCATGTGGCCGGGAATGAGGTGCTTCGGGGACTACTGGAATCTGCATTTGAGTCTTCCGGAGGTCATGTCATAAAGAATTGTTCTGTGATGAGAATTAACATTACGAGAGAAATTGATGTCGATGTTTCCATACCCGATACATTATCCCAAATTAGCGGACGATATCTTATCGCGAGCACAAAATGGGAAAAACTCAGATTGCTTCTTCTCAATGACAGGAAATTCAAGCGCATGGAGCGAAAACTTAAATTGGTAAGATCGGCATACTATCCGTTTACCCTGCACATGGGCATACTCGAAAGATGCATCCCCGAAAAAACGGCGAGTTACGTTGCCATCGTAATCGATGAGAATAGATCGGTCATGGAAGATAATCTCGTTTTCGTGGAGATTAGCGCGAGAGATTCTAAAGACCGAGCTCCGGTCGGCAAGAGGGCTTTAAGTGCAACTATTTTTCTGAGAGAGAGTCCTCTCGTGTTGACAGATGACGAACTTAAGGAAGTTTCTCAAGTTGTTTTTTGCGCGCTGGAAAAGTTTCTTCCCTTCCTCAGGGAGAATCTCGATTTCCTCAATATCGGCATGTCTATAGAGCTCTCGAGAAAGTGCCAGGAGCTGGTAAACCATAAATACCAAGTGCAATCGGATTCATTCTTTGGAGTGTCCAGCATATCCAACAAGACGCCCCATCCTAACGTGTTTATGAGCGGGGGGATGCTGCTGGCAGGTCTTGGTTTCCAGGGAGAAATAATATCCGGCATAAATGCCGCCAATTTAGTCATATCAAAGGAGAGAGACAGGGATGGATGATAGATTTGAGGATTTTACAATCCAGGATCTCGGGGAGAGGGCCATACCGTCGCCGGTAAATGTCAGCTATTACACTCCCGACAGCAAACGCATTCTTCATAATATTTATCTTGAGCATTATAAAGACGTGACCACTGCAGAAGGCGTTCCCCTCTCACTTGAAGTGGCAGGTCCGCGCGAAAAGCTTTTTTTTGACCCTGCGCAGACGAAGGCGGCGATTGTCACCTGCGGCGGCCTCTGCCCGGGCATCAACGACGTCATCAGGGCTATATTCATGGAATTGTTTCACCGTTACGGAGTGAAAAATGTCGTAGGTATCAAATACGGGTTTCAGGGCTTAATACCGAAGTACGGCCATCAGGTACTGGAATTGACGCCCGACATCGTCAAAGATATCCATACGTCCGGGGGAAGCATACTGTCTTCATCCCGCGGCATGCAGGATTCTGCCGAGATGGTGAATACCCTAAAGCGCATGAACGTCGACATACTTTTCTGCATAGGGGGGGATGGCACTATGAGGGGCGCCGGATCCATCACAGAAGAGACAAGGAAGAGAAATCTCAACATAAGTGTAATAGGCATACCGAAGACCATCGACAACGACCTTAACCTTATTCAGAAGACATTCGGATTTGATACGGCCATTTCCGAGGCGGTTAAAGCTATTGAGTGCGCCCATGCGGAGGCTAAGGGCGCCCCAATGGGGATCGGCCTCGTCAAGATTATGGGACGCCAGTCCGGCCACATAGCTTGCGGCGCAGCTCTGGCTCAGGGTGATGTCAATTTCGTGCTCATACCCGAGGTTCACTTCGACCTGGACGGAGAAAACGGTTTTCTTAAGGCTCTTGAGTATCGTCTCAAGAGAAGCGGACATTGCGTGATCCTTGTGGCCGAAGGAGCCGGACAGGATCTCATTCGGCAGGGCAACGAAACCATCGAGAAAGACGCTTCGGGAAATATAAGGCTGCTCGATATCGGCACGTTTCTCAAAACGGAGATAGAAAAGCACTTGAAGAAGATAGGCTTGGAGACTAACCTCAAATATATAGACCCCAGCTACATGATTCGCAGCGTACCTGCCAATGCGAGCGACAGCATTTATTGCGGCGCCCTCGGTCAATATGCCGTGCACGCGGGTATGGCGGGAAAAACAAGCATGCTCGTAGGTCTGATAAAAGACGAATATGTGCACCTCCCCCTTCAGGTGGTTACCTCGGGATCAAAGGTCAATCCGGAGGGCAATATATGGATGCGAGTACTTGAAACAACAGGACAGCCGCCATCCATGAAGGCGTAAGCGGAAGAGCAGAAATTCCATTTCTTGCAGAGTTCGAAGAACAGCATCATCTATGCTGTCTTAACTCACGGAGAAACATTTGCAGAATGGCCCGGTGTTTCTGCCGGTTGCGTTACATGCTATCATTGGAAATCCCCGGATAGCATGCTTACTGGGAGTTTTTACCTACCATTTCTCTACTTAATAATCCCCATTGTTTTCCATTATCAATGATGTCAGAACGAGAGCGTCTAAGTGCAAGTAATTAAATTAGTACTGAGCAAAAGCGACGGCCGACTCCCAAAGACCAGGCTTTAATATGGCGATGACGCCTTGGGACTGCCCATGGGTAATAAATTACGAATATTGATCCTTGAAGATGTCCCT
>PLMX01000191.1 GCA_003142635.1 Syntrophaceae bacterium
CACTTTTAATTCTTAATTGGCACTAAGTCGATTATCGTTGACAGCCTCCTCTGTCTCTCCTATAATTCTTCTCGCCCATTGTGTAAAATCAAATGGAATAGGCCAGGTTCCGGTTGAAAGCCGTCAGCTAACAGCAAGTGCGAAGACAAACATTTGAAAGGCTTCAATCAGTCCTGCAAATGAATTGAACGAGAACCAATGGAACGAGAGGAAGGAATCAAGCACAAGAATTTCAGGATTGATTGGCAAGGATACAACACTGATGACCTCCAGAAACGTGAGGAGAGGGTAGATGTATCTCCCGCCGGCACCGAGGGACTTTTCATTGACATGGAATCGCCCGAGTGTGACGGCCAGGAGTGATACAAGGACTAAACTATTTATTCTTTACGTAATCGGTTGAATCCCGGGGTATTTTTTCAAAGAGAAACGCGCATGTTTGAGGAAACCACAAGACAATGGGTTCGCGAGATGTTCCAGGAAGGTAAATTAAGTGGATGCGATGAGGAATTCCTCAAGCGGCTAACCAAGGATTACGCACGACAACTTGAAGATATTTTTACCCGTGAGGTCAAGAAGAATTTAGAGAAATCAGGAAAGGTTGGAGAATTTGAAAGAATGCTGCTGTATGACGGTCAGTATATCAATAAATATTTAAACCAGATTATTCCCGGTTACCCTGGTTTTCGGACAGAGCTTTTCGAAAGAGCAAGAAAGATAATCCTTGGTTCCTAAAAGTTTGGTGCTGCACACGTGAGAGTGATCTTCTTGGGCACGAATGGCTGGTATGATACCGACACCGGGAACACTGTCTGTATCCTCATAAGAACGGATGATTATGAGATTATCCTCGATGCCGGAAACGGCCTCCACAAACTGGACAGGTATGTAGATGAAGGGAATGCGAAACCCGTCTACCTTTTCCTCAGCCATTTTCATCTGGACCACATTATCGGCCTGCATACGCTGACCAAATTCAACTTCCGACAGGGCCTTAATATCTGCATCCCCACCGGCACAAGGGATATTCTGGAAATGTTTGTCAACGCCCCCTTCACGGCATCCATCTCGCAGCTGCCGTTTCCCGTCAATACATATGAATTGCCGGAAGAGGCTGATAAACTTCCATTCACAGCGGAAGCCCGAGAGCTCAGGCATCCGTCGCTGACCTTAGGATACAGATTTGAAATAGAAGGAAAGGTCATCAGCTACTGCCCCGATACAGGTTTATGTGATAATGCCATCCATCTGGCGAGATCGTCGGATCTCCTGATTGCTGAATGTGCATACAAGAGCGGCCAATCCTCTGAGAACTGGCCGCATCTTAACCCAGAGACTGCCGCAACTATTGCCCGCGACGCCGGCGCAAGAAGCCTCGCTCTCGTTCATTTCGATGCAGAAATATATAAGACCTTGGGAGAAAGGAAAGAATCTGAGAGAGAAGCACGAGAAATATTCAAGAATACCTTTATGACAACCGATGATATGGAGATAGATCTATAGCAACCTCCGTGTTTTGAGGAATGGGGAGCGTTTTCATGGCGAAGAAAATTCTGGTAGTTGATGATGAGGTGACAGTTCGCGATCTGCTTGAAGATGCCTTCGGCATCGAAGGCTATGACGTACGACTGGCAGAAGGGGCCGAGACGGCCTTCGAGATTTTGAAGGAAGAAGACATCGAGGTCATATTCCTTGATCTCAAATTATTCGGCATGAACGGCATAGAACTTTGCAAACAGATCCGAAAGGACAACCCCATTGCTATTATCTTCGCAATGACCGGCTGGGCAGCGTTATATGATATTGAGGAATGCCGGGAGGCGGGATTCGACGACTTTTTCACGAAGCCGGTGCATACTGAAATGCTGTTGAAGGCCGTTGACGGCGCATTTGAAAGGCTCAGTCGCTGGCGGAGGCGACATGGTTAAATATTCTTAAGAACGTACTGCCAGTCGGCAGTCGAGGGAATTGCTTCCGCCTTCAGCGATTATTAAAAGATGCCGCGGCATTATTATACTGAATGGGCAGAATGATGACGCTTATCCTTCTGTTTCGAGGATCGTTAGGGTAAAGCTTGATCAACAAATCATTATCCGCAAACCCTACTACTTTTGCGATCCTGTCTGCTGTTATTCCATCGTTTTCAAGAACCCGCCTTGCCGCCGACGCCCTGGCGGTGGAAAGCTCCCAGTTGGTCGTTTCGCCGCCTTTGTAAGGAAGCGCATCGGTATGTCCTTCAACAATAATTTTATTGGGTGTCTCTTTTATCGTCTCAGACACGAGGGACAATATCTCCAGAGCTTTGTCAGTGGGCCTTGCGCTGCCGAGAAGAAACATCTGGCTCCCCTCGTTATCAACTATTTGTATTCTGACATTCCCTTCATGGACATCAACAAGTACTTGATCCTTCAGTGTCTTTAGATTTGCATCAACTGCTGTCTTGATTTTTGTCTTCAATTTCTCAGGAGACATCACTTCCATTTTCCCGGGTGCATTACCAGCCTTTCTACCGGCGCCATTGAATTCAAGAATGCCAGTCCCTCCCTTTGTAACTTTCTCGCCCTGCTCCTTGAAGACGCTGTAGTCTTTGAAATACTGAGATAATGCGATCCTTTTTTCAGGAGAAACCATGGCCAACAACCACAGCAACAGGAAGAAAGCCATCATGGCCGTAACAAAATCCGCATAGGCGACTTTCCAAGAACCGCCATGATGCTCTGCATGCTTCTTTATCTTTTTTACTACAATGATGGGTCTTAATCTTTCCGCCATTATTTCCTAACCTGCCTGACAGCTTCCTCAACTTCCAGAAAAGTTGGCCTTTGTTTGGCCGGGATTATCCTTCTGCCGAATTCAATTGCAACCATAGGGGCAGCATTATTGCTGACAAAGGACTTGAGGGCGATCTTCAGGACATTCAGATACTGGAGGTCTTCCTGCGCAATATATTCCAGGTTTTTTGCCATTGGTCCCACAAAACCATAGCACATCAGAACGCCCAGGAATGTACCAACCAGTGCCGCTCCTATGCTGTGTCCCAGAACCTCGGGCGGCTCGCCTATCTTCCCCATGGTCAGGACTACTCCCAATACGGCGGCCACAATACCCAACCCGGGAAGCGCATCTGCCGTAGTCGTTAAATTCTTTGACGGTATTAGAGAATCTTCATGATGTTCTTCTAATTCAGCGTCCATCAAAGCTTCAAGCTCGTGCGGCTCTATGGTTGACGTTATAACCATCCTCAGGGTATCCGTTACAAATGTCATGGCATGGTGGTTCTTAAGAACATTCGGGTAATTCTTAAAAATCAAACTTTCTTTGGGGTCGTCCACATCGCCTTCAATTGACACGAGCCCCTGCTTTCTAATCTTATAGAAAATTTCGCTCAGCAGCATCAGAACCTCGAGATAATCAGCTTTCACATAAGGTTTATTGGTAAATATCTTTACGACACTGCCTACTGTTGACTTTACTACCTTGATGGGAGACGCAACCAGAAATGCTCCGAAGGCCGCACCAAAGATGATAACAATCTCGGCAGGCTGGAACAGGACATAAAGGTTGCCGTGTTCCATCAGGTAACCTCCGGCAATAGCTCCAGTAACAACGATGAATCCTATAATAGCTATCATATTTCCCTAAGACTATCCCCTTTTCGCGCTGAGGATTTCTCTCTGCCGTCTGAAAACAAATTTTATAATCTCATCTCTTATGTCATCGCTCAATCCCGTAAATTTAACTGCCGTATGAAAGTCATCGCCTTCCCGTTCCGATTTGACCACATCTCCGTACAGGTAAAGAGCAACGTGGGGGTACATATAAAGCAAAATTTTCAATTCCAGGAAGGCCCCCCTATCGTATTTCTCTTTGGACTTGAAGCCCATCCCGGCGGCGCTGATATTCATTGACCTAAAGGTCAAAGAGCCAAAACCTTCACGTTCAACAGCGAGGGAACTGATTATGGAGTCAAGCTTGGCGTTTAACATGTTAAGCCACTGAGCAAGGGGCTTGTCATCGAGTTCCGACGGTTTTGCAAAATTGTCCAGGATCGCCACTCCGGAAATTCGAGGCTTATGAGCATCCCGCTCTTCCGGCGGAACGAGACGGACCTCAAGGGGCAGATATGCAGCCACTCGCGCGTATTCTCTTTTGTCGCTGTTATAATCCATTGCCGATCTCTCTACCTGGAAGAACCAGATTAGTCGTTAAATCACAACAATACCCATTGCGCCTGACCGAGAAACACGGACTCACTGCGGGTCACCCATGCTGATATCTACCACGAAGGGCCCCTCATCCATCTCAAAGGGTATTACAATATTGGATCCGCCGAGCACATGCATGATCGAGTGGTCCTCCCCGGAAACGACAGTGGGAAGCGAGGCGGATAGACTGTAACCCATGGCTTCAATTTTTTTCCTTGCCGCACCGGATACCATGTTGGTTATCTCGCCTACGGCATCTCTTATTTCACCATTCAGGGAGGTTATCTCCTCGCCGAGCATATTCGAAACTATTTTCAGAATGCTGCCCGTGGAGAAACTCAGCGCGAGTGAGCCTTTTATAGTGCCGGTGATACCGATAATTCCGCTGACGTCACCTTTGGCTAAATTGTTTTGCTTGAGATAAGGCTTGCCAGGCCTCGGATTGACAAAGGCCATTGTCTTTAAGACCTCAATTGTACCCTCCAGAAAGGGATTGATATATTTAACGTCCATAATTTATGCCTCTCAAAATTACTTTATATTCTCTAATATCTTGTCAATCTTTTCACCGAGAACTTCAGCGGTAAACGGTTTCACAATATAATTGCTGACGCCGGCTTTAACTGCCTCCACGACGTTATCTTTAAGGGACTCCGCAGTCACCATGAGAAAAGGCATTGAGCCGAGCTCGTTATCTGACCTTACTGCCTTTAGAAGTTCAATGCCTGTCATATTGGGCATATTCCAATCCGAAATCACAAAATCAATTTTTGTCGACTTCAGCATGTTCATGGCCACCACGCCGTCTTCAGCCTCGGTGATATTTTCATAGCCGGACTGTTTCAAAAGGTTCCTTATAACCTTTCGCATTGTCGCGAAGTCATCGACAACCAGGATCTTTATCTTTTTGCTGACATCCATAATGCATCCTCCCGCTTAAGCTCAATTCTTCTTCTCTCCATTACCTCCAAAGCCTTGCAATTCGCTCAGTTCAAATAAACCTTCCGGATCCAGTATCAGTCCGATGTTGCCGTCTCCCAATATTGCGCCGCCCGATACCCCTTTTACATGCCTCAAGCTTTCACTGAGACCTTTGATGACGACCTCCTCCTGACCCAAGATTTCGTCCACAAGTAGGCATTTCGCACCATTCTCACCATCAACAACAACGATCGTTGCTTCCCACGGGTTCCGGCAATCGGGCTCTATATCGAATAGATCGTGCAGCCGCACGAGAGGCAGTAGCTTGCCCATAACATTTATGACCTCGCCCCGCCCGATGACGGTGTTGTAATATTCTTTATTGGGACGAAGCAATCTTCTGATTGCGGTAGTCGGCACGATGTATTTTTCACGGCCGACCCTCACGATCATGCCATCGATGATGGCCAGCGTCAGGGGAAAGCTTGTTACGAATGTGGTTCCAAAACCGTAACGGCTGTTGATCTCTATTTTGCCTCTCAATTTATCCACTGCCTGCTTCACCACATCCATTCCAACGCCGCGACCGGATACGTCAGTTATCTTCTCGGCCGTTGACAGTCCGGGAAGCAGGATAAATCGATATATATCCTGATCAGACAGGCCCGCAGCTGAGGCGACAGTGCCGTTATTAATTGCTTTATTTAGTATCTTTTCTTTACTTAACCCCTTCCCGTCATCCGATATCTCAATCAAGATGTTTCCGCCCTTATGGTAAGCCTTCATCTGGATTGTTCCTGTCTCTCCTTTTCCCGCCTTTGTCCGCTCCTCCGGAGCTTCAATGCCGTGGTCCACAGCATTTCTGATCAGGTGGACAAGAGGGTTATAAATCTCCTCCACCATATTCCTGTCTATCTCCGTATCCTCTCCTTCTGTGACCACATTCACCGATTTTCCCGCAGACCTCGAAAGATCTCTGACTAAGCGGGACATCCTCTGAAAAGTCTGTTTTATAGGAATCATCCTCAGGCTTGTGGACGTCCTCTGCAGCTCCGATGTGATGCTGGATAGTTGAGAAATATCTCTGAAGAACTTTCTGTCCATATTGGATAGAACGATGGGACTCTGCCGTACCATCGACTGCGTGATGACCAGTTCACCGATCATGTCTATCAGGTCATCGAGCTTCCTCGTATCCACTCTTATTGACGTCACATCTACCACCTGGCTCATTTGTTTTCTCAGGGCTTGGGAAACCTGCCTGGGGGTCACCTTCCCTTCGGCAATCAGCGCTTCACCAATCTTAATATCAGGTGCTTTCTTAGTAAGCTCAAGTGATGCTTCCAAGGCGTCTTCAGAAATCAGACCGTCTTCCACGAGTATTGCGCCTATCTTCTTTGGTTCTGATTGTTCATATTTCCCTTGTTGCGCAAATCGTATGCGCTGCTCGAGAGCCGGCAAGTCGATCTCAAGGGTTGCCTCCGCCCTGCCCTCCATGCGGTCTCTCACCCGCCCGATCATTGCTTTTAAGGCGTCAGCCCCGTCAAGTATGATGTCAATAACCTGGGCAGTCACGGAAAGTTCATTGTTTCTCACCTTATCGAGAAGACTCTCCAAGTCATGGGCAAGAGCCCTTATGTTCTCCAGGTTGAGAAAACTTGCCACCCCCTTAATGGAATGAAAAGGCCTGAAGATAGAATTTACACAATCTTTATTCCCGGGGTCCTGTTCCAGATTCAAGATGTTTACTTCAATCTCATTTATATATTCAAGCCCCTCAACAATAAAGTCCCTTAATAACGATTCATCCTGAATTTCGACCTTGTTTTCCAGTTCGACGTTTGATTCATTATCAGGTGCTGCAGATGTCTCGACCATGCCGCCTTGCGCTTCAAGCACCGGTGCGGCGCCGATCAGGCAGACTAAGGATTCCATAAAGCCACTGATGTCTGCCCCTTGATATCCACCTTTGCCGGAACTCCGATCGATTTCCTGCATGATGGTTATGCCTTTTTCAAAGGTGGCAAAAGCGGTTTCAGTATCTTTCACCTCATCCAGTATTTTTTTCTCCAGGAGACGGCTCAGGCCTCTGGCTACGCAAGACAGATGTTCTATCTTCAAAGCCTCCGCACCTCTGATAATCGCATCAAGCTGATTGAGAAACTTTCCGGCAGTGGGAATATCCACATCCTGATCTTCAAGAAACAGAAAGTCCGAGGCTATGCTATCAATTAAGTTCATCAACTGATCATGTGACATTTTTTAAACCATCCTTAATATCTCTTGCGCAACTTGTCCGAGCGGCACCACCTTGTCCGCAGCACCGATCTTGATTGCCTCTTTGGGCATGCCAAAGACCACACAGCTTTTTTCGTCCTGCGCAATCGTTCTCGCACCTGCCTGCTTCATTTCTAACAGCCCGTCCGCACCGTCTGATCCCATACCTGTGAGGATCACACCGATTGAATTCGATCCCGCATATCTTGCCGTCGACTTGAATAGAACATCAACAGATGGACGCTGGTGATGAACTCTCGGACCGTCCTTGACCTCGACATAATATCGCGCGCCGCTTCTCCTCAGCAGCATATGGTGGTTGCCCGGGGCAATTACAGCCTTGCCCTGTATCACAGCATCATTGTCTTCAGCTTCTTTCACTGTTATCTGGCTCAAGCCGTTCAGCCTCTCGGCAAATGCGGTCGTAAAATTCGCCGGCATGTGCTGCACGACAACGATGCCCGGCGAATTGGGCGGCATCCTCGAAAGGACATCCTTCAGAGCCTCCGTCCCGCCTGTTGATGCCCCGATTGCAATAACCTTATTGGTCGTTTCGGCAAGTGCACCTATGGGTTCCGGCTTTTCAGAATTTGACTCGTAGCCGTTTCGATGCCGTATATTTGCCACCGAGGCAATCCTGATCTTCTCCGCCAGCATATTGCCCATGTCACCGACAGAATAAGAGCTCCCGGGTTTGCCTATAACATCAACAGCTCCGATCTCCATCGCCTCTAAAGCCATCTTGCTCCCTTTCGGCGTGAGCGAACTGACTATGATCACCGGCAACGGGTAGTACTTCATCAACTTCCTCAGGAACGTCAATCCATCCATTCTCGGCATCTCGATATCCAGCGTTACGACCTGGGGCTGCAACTTCACGATTTTGTCTCTTGCGACAAAGGGGTCCGGTGCCGTTCCTACGACCTCTATATCGGGGAATCTTGACAGCTCTTCCGAAAGTATTTTCCGAACAATGGCGGAATCATCAACAATCAGTGTCTTTATTTTTTGCTGCGTCATATCATTTAAAATTTCATTCGTACGTTAGCTGCAATACCCGGATTCTATTGTCTTGCCTGCATATGAGCCGCTCTTCCCGTTAATTCGTCAGTCTGAGTATGGCGCCGAAACTCTCACCGTCGGAGTCAAAGTACAGCCTGCAGGCGTCACCATCGGTAACTGCCTTTCTTGGAGGTTGTGAAAAAGACGGCACGGACAGAGCAAACGTTCTTGTCTGGTCAAGTCTCCCCAAGAAATTTCCGCAGATCATATTTGCCACTTCTTTTACACAATCCTCTATGTCCTCTTTAGTCATTTGCCCTGTTTCCAGTCCCAACAGATTTTGAACCATGCTTTTAGCCAATCCGTCAGAGACTAAGACGCTCATTTCACCTTTCAAGTCACCTTTAAACTGTATGGCCGCTTCCATGGCATAGTCTGCATATTCATCGCCTACGGGCTCAAGAAAGACATAAAACATCTGTTCTACGACATCAAAAATCGCCGCCATCATTATCTCTTTCATTTCTTTCATGGGTTTTCTCATCCTCCATGCCTATAACTTCATAAAGAACTTTTCTCACATATTCGGGTGAAAATGGCTTCTTGACGAACTGTTTCGCACCCATTTCTAAGACAGCATTCCTTCTTTCATCGCTGCTCTCTGTTGAAATAATGATGATAGGTATCTTTTGCAGATGGATGTCCGCCTTTATGGCAGCCAGCATCTCCAACCCGTTCATCTCCGGCATATTCAAGTCTGATAGAATGACATCCACCCATTCCTTCGACAATATCTCCAACGCCTGTTTCCCGTTTGCGGCTTCATAGCATTGGTCCATCCGGAAACCGGAAATCGTAATGATCTTTTTGATAACGGAACGCACCGATTTAGAATCATCAACGATCAGGACATTAAAAGACATCGCGGCACCTCATTATTTCTTTCTGACTTCTTGATAATATCATCATGTTCAGACCATACCGATCACTTCCCTGGCACGGTCAAGATCTTCCAGCATCAACATGATGCATTCTTCAAAATCCTTCTGGCGAAGTTTAAATTTGATAATCACCTCAGACAATCCCTTGTATGCCAGGCCGTCGCTCCCCAAACCGATCCCCATCATAATACAGGCCTGATCTGCGAGATAGACAAGCCAGGCTCCGCTATTATCTTCGTCCTGCATCAAATCCGGTCTGTGGTGGTATATAATCGCATCCGTCATAGCCTTGGGAAAGTTCCACTGGGAGGCTATCCTGCCGCCCAGGTCCGCATGGTTAATGCCGATGATTTTTTCTTCCGCATCAAGAAAAGAAATCCCCTCCCTTGAGACGAGGTCGTGAATTTGTGGAAATGACTCGTCGACGAATTCACCCATGATAATCTTGCCGATGTCATGGAGAAGAGCCGTCGTATAAAGTCTGGCGTCCTCGCGTTTAAAAATCCTCTTGGATAATATCTGGGTCATGAGGGCCACTCCCACCGAGTGCTCCCAAAGCTTGTTAGCCTCCAGACCATATCCCTTCGCCTTTCTGTAGAATGTCGATACTCCGGCAGCCTGGACCGCACGGACGATATTTTGCTGGCCGAGGCGCATCACTGCGTCATTTATTGTCACGATTTTGTGACGGAGGCCAAAGTATGCAGAATTGCATATCCTCAGTATATTGGCCGTGATCGCCTGATCATACTTGACCACATCCGCCACATCCGTTATGGAGTAGTTGGGATCATCGATCAAAGCCATCACCTTCATCGCCGCTGCAGGAAACGCTGGGATGTTCTTGATGGATTTTAGGATTTTATCTGAGATCATACCAACTCCCTGGTTCCGTTGTGGGCAGTCCTCACAAAGGCTTGACCCGTTGAGATATGTATGGAAAATGTTCGATTGCAGTTACTGCCGGTGTCCTCTCCTTCGATAAGAACGTTGTTCTTCCAGAATAGTTTCTTCATGGCGGTCACGTTTTTTTGGCCTATCCGGAAGAAATTCGCGTCATCAAGAATGCTCGCCCCGCCTGCAACTTTCACGATCATCCGCTTTTTCTTTGCCCCAAGCTCATAACAGGTCTTGAATAGAAAAGGGATACCTGTATCCGCAAACATAGCCGGATTTTCACCTGCTTTTCTCATATCCAGTGATGATTCCGGCAGCATAAAATGCAGCAACCCTCCCACTTTCACCACGGGATCATAGATGGTGACGCCGACACATGAACCGAGCGCGTAGGTAATCAAAATATCATTTATGTTATTGCTAACCTTAAAATCTGAAATGCCGACAATAATCTCGCTCATAACTATTTCTGATAGACACTCGGTTCTATATATTTGAATTGATGATTCAGCCCTGTCAGACTTTCAGAACGTCCGACAAACAAATACCCGCCTTCTCTCAGGTATCCATAGAATTTGCGCACCATTTTGCCTTGGGTCGGTTTATCGAAATATATCATGACATTCCTACAGAATATGACGTCGAAAGGATCATTACAGGCGAGCGCATCCATGAGGTTGAACCGCACAAAGTCAATTACTTCGTGAATTTCTTTTTTCACTCTGTAGTGTCCTCTCCAGTCACCTTGACCTACCTGAAAATATTTTCTTAAAAGGTCGGGAGAAATGCCCTTGACCTTTTCCTCGGGGTATATGCCCTTTACGGCAGTATTGAGGACTCTTGTAGAAATATCTGACGCCGTTATCCTGATATCAGCCTGCCCGTTGTTGAATAATTCTTTCAATGTCATGGCAATGGTATAAGGCTCTTCACCCGTGGAACACCCGGCGCTCCATATCCTGAGCTTCGGCATACGACTTTTCCTCGGCATTTTTGCCATCTCCGGCATGATCTTTCGGAGCAGCTGAAAATGCTCAACCTCCCGGAAAAAGCTGGTCAAATTTGTGGAGAGCGAGTCTATCATACAGATTAATTCATCTGCCCCCTGCTGAGTGGTGACGTAACGATAATATTCTGAGAAGGACTTAAATTTCCCCTCTCTCAGGCGCTTACCAAGACGCGCCTTAACAAGCGCCTTCTTTCCTTCATGTAAATGGATGCCGCAGAGGTCGTAAACAAAACGACTTATTTTCTCGAAATCAATATCTTGCAATTCAATGGACGCCATACGCTTACACACTTCATTGCTGCGGTGATCGGCACAGTTGGTTGCGAGTGTCATGAATGCTTGATGTCTCAATGTACCATCGATTCGGCCATGACGGCATCTGTCGTCAATACCTTGTTAATATCGAGAAGGATCTTAACCCCTCCTTTTACCTTGGCCATTCCCAATATATAATCCGTCTCCAAGCTCACACCAAATGTCGGTGTATCTTCTATTTCTTCACCCTTAATATTGAGGACCTCAGAAACGGAATCCACAACGATGCCCATGACTATTTTCTTGCCGGCCTTGCCTGCGATATCGATGACAACAATACACGTTCTGTCATTATACTCCATGGCCTCCATGCCAAACTTCAGGCGCAGATCGATGACGGGAATAACCTTGCCCCGCAAATTAATGACGCCTTTTACGTACTTGGGGGTCTGAGGTACGGTGGTAATATTCATGACACCGATGATTTCTTTTACCTTAAGTATCTCTAATCCGTATTCTTCACTCCCAAGACCAAAGGTAAGGTATTTCCCTTCCCTGTGAGGCCCTCTGTCCGCTGTCTGGGACAGTACGCCGTCTCTTGTTACTCCTGTTGCCTCCGGCATAGTTCGGTACCTCCTCATAATGCTATTTTCTACAACCGTATACCTTCATCTCATTAACGCAAGCTTATTGCCCGGGGCCATATCTCCATATCCCAATGGACCTGCAAGACCATCGGACAGAAGCGCCTTTTTTTTCGTCATACGAAGTCTTCATCCTTCAAGGGAATAATCCTTTCGGAACCGACCTGGTTACCTTGTGAAAGAGTGAGCTTCTTTACAGGTTTCTTCTGGGACAAACCCTCCCGCAGGTTCTGTCCATTGTTATCTCCAACCTTGAACATCGCCATCGTGGCGGACAATTCTTCCGCACTGGCGGCATTCTGTTGTGTAACCTGATTCATCTCGGCCACAGCCCTGTTCACCTGATCGATTCCCTGCGATTGCTCTTGGGATGCAGCTGCGATTTCCCCCATTAGCTCGACAACCTTAGTCGAGCTGGCCGTGACCTCGCTGAAGACCCCATTTGTAATATTAACGAGAGATTCACCCCCTCTTACCTTTTTAACAATATTCTCAATCAGGGTGGCCGTATTTTTTGCAGAATCTGTTGCCCGCATGGCGAGATTCCTGACCTCATCGGCAACCACCGCAAAACCTGCTCCCGCCTCTCCGGCTCGGGCGGCTTCAACCGCCGCATTCAAAGCCAAAAGGTTCGTTTGGAAGGCAACTTCATCTATACTCTTGATGATCTTTTGGGTCTGTTCGCTGGCGGTTGCGATTTCCTTCATCGATCTGGTCAGATCGGCCATGGAAGAATTCGCCTTTTCGATAGCCTGCCTGGCCGCCGACATCAGCTTATTGGCCTCGGCTGTATTGTTTGCATTCTGTCTGGTCATGGAAGCCATCTCGTCGAGAGAGGATGATGTCTCTTCCAGTGCAGCAGCCTGCTTGGAAGATGATTCAGACAGAACATGCGAAATGGACAGCGACTGGCCCACTGCTTCTCCCATCTTCATCCGCATTGTATTGATAGACGAAGCAAGATCTCCAATTTCGTCCTTGGAATCTACACTGATTTCCTGCGTAAGATCGCCATCGGCAACCTTCTTGATTACCTCAATCGCCTTTTTGATCGGCTGCGTAATGAGCTTGGTAATAAAGATGCTGGTCACCACTGACAGGATAACTGCAATCAACAGCACTATTGCATATGACTTCATCACAGTATTGAAGCTGCTGAGAGAAGAATCATACTTCTCCCTGCTTAACTTCTTCTCGAGTGCCAGAAGTTCTTCCAATGTCTGACTGAGTATCTGATATTTCTCATCCGATGTACCCATGAACATCGTCGCCGCATTCAAGTCCGACTTCCCCACACTAATCACGCCATCTGCCGGTTTCTGATATTCCAGCAAATCATCGAGAGTTCTCTGAAAGAGCTTCTTCTCGTCCGGACCAAGGGCACTCGACTTCAAGGTGTTTTTTATGAGCTCAATAGTTCTTGCCAGATTCTCCTTCTGCTCATTGGCCAGGGCTTCGATCTTCTTATCTTCATAATTTGCGCCCGCCCAGCTGATAACCTTATAAATGTTCGCATGGACGTTACCGACCCTCTTGATGATGTCAGCGGTTTCCTGGTATACTTTAAATCTATCGTTAAATATTTCCCCAATGGCCGTCTTTTGAGCCGAAAGTCCTTCAAAGGTTCCATATGACAGCGCAATGAGACATATGAAGACGACCGTTGGGAGTAACATCATTTTTTTTGCCATCTTCAGGTTTCTGATGATTTTTTTCACGTCAATCCCTCCCCCCACTTCTAAATTTTGCAATCAGATGAGCGGCAGCCCTATCTGACCACTTCTTGCACAACTACTTGTATATTCCGCAACCTACAATGTAGTCGCCGGATTTCTCGAGATACACCGATTTCGGTTCAACCTTTTTTGTGACAGGATTCGTCCACTTGTAATCAACCCATCCGTTTCCTTTCGTCTTGGCCGCATCGATAATCTCCCGGAAAAAGAGCTTTCCATCTGTATCCCTGATATCGATAAAGTGTTGGCCTATCAATTTTTTGTTAGATCCATGTGACAAGATATCACCCTTAAAGTCCAAGACGTAGACATACAGGTCGTCTTTTATGAATTGCCCCTTCGAGTCATCAAATGCCGCAAAGGCTTTTTCCTTTCCATTTGCCTGCAAGTACGCAACTGCCTTGTCCACCATTGCCACAGCCTCTTTCGCTGTGCCTTTACCGGCATAAGCGATCCCGCATATCAAGAGCCCGTTACCAGAATTGTTGCCATTAGTTTTTTCATTTCTTCCCTCTCCCCTGTCCGATTTCTCTTATTGATCTTCTGGCTTATCATCCCTTGCTGATTTACATTTTACCAACTTGACCGATTTGCTGACTGAATCCGTGCCATCCCTTTCTATTTATTGCTGCCTGTCAATCGCCCTCACTTACTCTGTCTGCCAAGACCCTTCTTCTGAGCGCCGGTCATCCAATCCAAGGGCTTTTGTAATTTCTTGATACAATTCTGCCCATCCGGTTGTCATAACTGCATTATCAGGCAACACGTGACTCTCTTTCCTATACCGCTTCTCCGAAGCCTCACCCATGAAGATGATCTTTATGTCAGAATGAAGACCCCTGATTTTTCTTGCGAACTCCTCACCGCTCCCGTCTGCTTTCATCATCTTATTAATGAGCAACAGATCGGGCTTCTCCTTGCCTATGGCGAGGGCCGCTTCAAGTCTATCCGTATAGGCCTCAAAGACGCACTTTCCTTTAAGTTTCACTGCCGCAAATATTTCTCTTATGAATTTGATATCCCCCTCATCACTATCTACGGCTATGACCAATTTTTTTTGTTGCTCATTTCTTAACTGGGAATTAACAGAATTGTGCGTTGTATCTTTCTGGGAAATATCGGCAACGTGCATGTGTGGTCCTTCGGGAAAGCCAAACTCCTTCCATAGTCTCTCTACCTCGGAAGCAGGTATCTTAAGATGCTTGCCAACCTTGTATGCCTTTACGACTCCTTCTTGAACCCAGCGGTATATGGTTACTCTATTGATTTCGAATAGTCTTGCCACTTCTGAGGTAGAATACAGAGATTCAGCCATATTAATCCTTTAATTATATCCGATGCACCGATAGCAACGAATTAATCCATTGCAACCCCTGTATCTTCTTATCGACACACACATGGAAAACTTTAAGAGCATGTAACAGAAACTTTGAACCTTTTTGCCGCTGCATAGATCAACAAGCCATTGTTGACGTTTTGGGGTATCTAATGCACAGCCGGCAACAAGTTAATCCGATGCAACTATTGTACCGTCCGCGGACGCGGGTATTCAAACGTCAGGAAGCTGCTTAAGCCTTTTGAACAACGAAACCGGCATTGCATGTTTCTTGCATGCTAAGCACGAATCGAGGGAATAGAAATGGCAACAGAAATCAAGAGAGAAGAAATAGCCACAATCATCAAGCAGGTACACGAATGCAAGGTAAAGATTAAGCAGGGCAATGTTCACACCTGCCTTGTCTATTTCAAGTCAGTCCTAGAAAAGACCCTGAATACGCAGATGCTGCCCGCCGACGAGAAAGCGCTCATGGAGGAAGTCAATTCTTTTCAGCTGACACTGTCGGAGAATAAGGATTTTAAGAAGATATTCGGGCCCGTATCGTTCCATGCAAAGGATCTCGCCAGTTCGCTTGAATTTGTCAGGCAATTAATCAGTGTGGGAGACGAAGGAGTACGGGATAATGTTGATCTTAGTCAAAAATCTGACGCATCTGTTCAAGATGCTGCAAAAGACATGGGAGTGGAGGCTCAAATGATCATGAATATTATCGATCAGGGAGAATATGCGCAGGCTAAAGAGCTCATTGCAGATAATGACCTTTTGGTAACCTTCATTGTTCAAACGTACAACAGCAACGGCATTCGTTTCCGGAAAGAAGGGGCTTACGACAAGGCAATAGGGGAATTTGAAAAAGCCTTAGCTATCCTGCCGGATGATGAAGGGCTCTACTACAACATCGCCAGAGTACAGATGGAGAGAAAGGACTGGAAGCTCGCCGAGTCATCCATCCGGGAGGCCCTGAAGATCAACCCACTATTCAAAGAAGGTAACGACCTGCTGACATATATAAATGCAAAAGCATAAAAGGATATCTTTATAAGGCTTGCAAAACGACTCGCAATTGTGAAGCAGGAAATAATAATCAGGACGAGGAGATGATTGCCGATCCCGGTTTCGCAGTATGAAATGAAATCATGGCACAGATAATGAGTGATATCAGCAATCACAACACAGACTTATTAAGAGAAAAAATAGGCATCTTGTAGGAGGTTAGCGCTCTTAAATATATATACAGATATTGAGCTGGTTTAAACCATGATAAATAACACCACGAATTTACAAACAAACGATCTAAAGAAGTTGTCTCAGGAAGGGGAACTTTATTTTAACGAACACAATATGAGTAAGGCTAAAATTTGTTTTGAGCAAATTATTGACATGGATCCTCAAAATTATGAGGCTCTTAACAATCTGGGAGTTATTCACTTCACGGAAGGTCGTGTTCAGCAGGCGATAGTTTTTTTTCACAAGGCCCTGGAAATCCATGAAGACTATGGGAAATCTCTTGAAAATCTTGCACTTTGTTACAAAAAAAATGGCGATTATGACGAAGCAGCAAAGAGTTTTGAAAAAGTATTGAGAGCCGGGGATAACAAACCCGAGACACTCATCTCGATCATAAATTGCCACCTGCAGAGTGGTGAGTTCAGTCTGGCCAAAGACTTTTTAAAGAGATTCATATACGAATATGGACATCATAAAAATATCCTGGAAGTCCAAGAAAGATTAATCGATGATTTCCGTGACGCTTTAAATTCGGGGAAATATCCCGTCGGAAAGGTAGCCAAGTTTTATCTTGATGAAGGGAACTTAACGATTGCGCGGGAACTCTTAATACCCGCATTAAAACAAGGGAGTCATGATAAGGAACTTCAGAATCTCAAAGATCTGCTGATCAGAAAAGAAAAAATTAAACGTTTACCTATCACCATCATTTCCTCGTCCAATCTTCTGGAAAAAGATCCGGTAAGAAAATTACGATGGGGTGATCACTGGTTCGGCAAAGAACTGGCAGAGGCCCTCTCAGCAGAAGGAGCTGTAATCTCGGGAAAGGAACCGAAGGTGCTGATCCATCTACATGGCATCCCGATTAATAAGATTGAAGAGCCAACATATAATATCGTATGGATACACAGTCATCCTGATATGATCACGCCTCAATCTCTTTCTCTCTATGACCATATTTTCTGCCTCTCCTCACAGTTCCTTGAGAAACTCCGAATTATGGGAAGAGAAGGTGAGCTTTTAATCGGCGGCACGGCCAAACGGCCACCTCCCAGAGTCAATAAGTTATCTCATGATATTGTTTTTGTCGCCAATGGCAAGCAAGGCAAGGGGAGAAGAATCATTCACGATCTCATGTCACTTGGAAACCGCTGGATCGATCGTCTCGAGGTATGGGGCGAGGGATGGGATGGAATCCTTCCTGAGAAATGTATCCGGGGCATATACTATGACAATCAAAAACTATCCGATTTGTATGCCTCTTCGAGAGTGGTGCTGAACGACCACCATGAAGATATGCGCCGGGAAGGCTTCCTCAATCCGAGAATCCTTGACGTTATGGCTTCAGGAGGCGTTGTTATATCTGATTCTCTTCTCGATGCAAAGAAAATTTTTGGAGAAGCCTTACTGACTTACACGTCACCGGCAGGACTGAACCAAATCCTTCATCGTCTCTTCGCAGATAATCATTACAGAGAACAAATAAAAAAACTGGGGCTTGCAGCCGCGGAGGCATACTCCTTTAAATCGGTAGCCCAAAAGGTCATCGAGCGTATAACCGCTATCGATGAAGATCAATTAGAAAAGCGGGCAAAGAATCTTTATATGAAAAAGGTCTGGGCGCCAGTGAAAGGAAAACTGGACACTGATCGTATTCGACGTTTAAAAGAAGTTACCGCGGAACAATGCGCAGGCTCCACACTGGATGTCGGATGCGCCAATGGTGATTCCACTGCTATCATGAAAAGACATAATCCATCTCTCGATTTGACTGGTTTAGAGTTGACGGATTGGGGATACCAAGAAGCAATAAAAAATCATCCAGAGCTAAGATTTGTTCAGGGGGATGCAAAAGAACTCCCTTTCCCCGATCAATCTTTCGATACAGTGGTTCTTGACCATATCATAGAACATTTCAGTGACCCGATACCGTTGATTCTGGAAGCCAAGCGTGTGGCACGAAAGAGGGTTATTATCGGTATTCCGATCATGCACTTGAACGACCCCGATCACAAGATCGCCTGGCGACTCGATGATTTTAGAAATCTCCTTTTTGGCTTCTTCCCCAGCTATTCCGTCCGCGGTATGCGTGAACCTGATGGCATTGAAATCAGCAATACTGAACAGTGGAATTTTGTAGTAGGAACGGGTTATCTGGAAGACAATAACAGAAAAGAAATTCCCATAATACAGCCCCTGAATCTTCATCTGGGATGCGGTCAGCGCCGATTAGAGGGCTTTTTGAATATTGACATTATGCCCTCTTCCGCCGTTGATCTCCTTTGCGATAGCCGTCGGTTGCCCTTCCCTGCAGGAACTGTTTCAAGAGTCGAAACATATCATATGATTGAACATCTCCCCCGCCATGATCTCATAGAGGCGCTTTTTGAATGGAATCGCGTTCTCGTGGAAGGCGGCACACTGGTCATCGAGTGTCCGGATTTTGATGCAACCGTCAAAGAGTATATGGAAGGAAAGAAATTCCGGATCAATAATATCTTTGGCCTCCAAAGGCATCCCGGTGATTATCATCTGTTCGGTTACACGTTTGAAAACCTCGCAGAGATACTTCAAGGCTTGGGCTTCCGGGAAATTCGGCAGGAAGAGCCGACAGATTACCATGCACCTGATGAACCATCTCTAAGACTCACCGCCGTGAAGGTCCACCAAATTCAGCGTCCTGCGGACATACTTGGTTTTTCTATCCAATATTCACATCAGAATTATGCAAGGGCTATCGAGTCAGAGCGGAAACTTAAAAGACGGGATATTGAAACTTTATCTGAAGGTCCCATCAAACTCGATATTTGCGGGGGTGAATTTCCTTATAAAAACGGATTTATCAATGTGGACATCAGACCCTTACCGAATGTGGATATTGTGACTGACATTACAAAGGGGCTGAATTTTGTGGACCATACTGTAGATGAAATATTAAGCTGTGGTACGCTTGAATATTTTTACATACCCACAGTACTGAAAATCTTGAAAGAGCTGCGACGTATCCTGAAGCCGGGAGGAAAACTTACCGTGGGTGTACCTAACCTGAAGGCGATTCTTTCTGCCTTCCAGCACGGTGAAATGAATTTCCAACTATTCAACCAGTATGTCTATGGTTCTGTGCAAAAAGATGTTAATCCATATAATGTCCATCGCAGCATTTGGGATGCAGAGCGCATGATCAATGCCATGACAGAAACAGGTTTCCTAAATGTGGAAGAGCAGCCCTATGATCTACCTTTTCATATACCAAAGTATATGCTTAAGGTGGTTGGGATCGCATGAGAATCAAATATGATGATCAAACCGAGGCATTATGAAGAAGAAATCGAATACAGGTAAGCGATTCCCAAAGGACCATATAAAGAAAGAAACACCCAGAATATCTCTCTGCATGATCGTGAAAAACGAAGAGGCCTGTCTCGGGCGGTGCCTGAAGAGCGTATGCGACCATGTGGATGAGATCATTATTGTCGATACGGGTTCGACAGACGGAACTGTTGAAATAGCCAAAAGCTACGGCGCCAGAATCTACCATCATCCCTGGGAAAACGACTTCAGCAAACACCGGAACCAGTCGATCTCCTATGCCACGGGCGATTGGATCTTTCAATTGGACGCCGACGAAGAGCTGTTTCCAGAAGACGGATCAGCGCTGAGGGACATCGTCCGGAAAGGGAAAGCCGATTATTATCATTGCCGCTTTTATGACGTGAACAAGGACGCCTCCGTCCGCGGTACCTTCTACCTGATCCGGCTGTTCCGCAACGGCATGGGGATGAGCTATGCGCGGAAGGTCCATAACCAGTTGCGAATCCGGGGGGATGGAGCCTTCAGCGCGATTCGGATCCGGCACTACGGGTATGACCTGACACCGGAACAGATGGAAGCCAAGCATATCCGGACGACAACACTGCTCAAAGAAATGCTGGAGATCAATCCCGAAGATGCTTACAGCCGTTATCAACTGGCCGCCTCCTATTCGATGCACACGGAACTTGACAAGGCTGTTGAGCATGGTGAAATGGCCCTGGAAATCATGCGCCGGAAAAGGTTACGAAACGGGTTCTTTACAAATGCATTCTTTATAGTTGCACATGGATACTATGTCCTGGGAAAATTAGAGAATGCGGAACGCGTATGCCTGGAAGCCTTCGATTATTTTCCCATGCACCTGGATATATGCCATATCCTTGCATCCATTTATTTTGAGAAGCGGGATTTCCAGAAGTGCCGGTGTACGTATGAGCGTTGCCTCCGCATCTATGAATCCTTAGAAAAAAATCCCTCGCTTATCGGAAATATTTACTGCCACAGCTTGGCCATGAAGGACAAAACCTACTTCCGACTGGCCTGTACCGACTTCCTTGAAAAGGATTTTGAAGGAGCCGATCAATACTTCTGGAAAGGCTTTGAAGAGTCCGGCAAATGTCTGGAACATGCCGAGAATATCTGCCGCTTCTATCTCGAACAGCGCATGGATGAAAAAGCGCTGCTATGGCTGAAAGTCACATATGAAACCGGTCTTAGCAAGGGAGGTGACCCGGCTATTTTTCAGGAACGTAAGGCCCTTTATCTGAAAATCGGCAAAGA
>PLMX01000153.1 GCA_003142635.1 Syntrophaceae bacterium
CAACAGGCCCTTTAGTCCTGCGAAGTGTTACTCCGCGGTTTATCTGGAGAGTGAGGACTGCGGGTTGGAAGAAAGAGCCGCCCCTTCTGACGTGAGGCGGCTCGAATATTATCATAATAAATAGATGGTACTGTCTGTGGCTGCTGAATCACGCAGTTGCTATGGCGCCGCTAATCCGTCTGCCTATAAGGCGTAATGTTCCTTCACCAATTTTGCCAAATTTACTTTCTTCAGCCAGGTCATAGGAACCTGCATAGTCACCGTAACAACCCCCGGCAGACGCCCGATTTCCACTGCACCTGAAATAGTTACGCGATTCAGAACTTCTTCCGTCGAAATCTTGAAAAGTTCTGCCAGACGTGCAACACCATTGTCAGTGGCTTCATTCAGGTTTGCCCCGGAACCTACCATCTGGATAGCAGCCGCTTCTTCTACTGTGGTCTGACCGAACTTCTTTCCCAGATTCTTTGCTGCCTTTTTCTCGGCCGCAGTGAAAGGGCGGGCCAGATGGGGTAAATCCTTGACGGGAGGCAGCAGGATGGGGCCCCCAATTTTCAAGCCCTTGAGAACGTTTACTTGCAATGTGACTTCTGCAGAGACATCCGTGGTGTGCCCCGCTATCTCCCCATCCCCCTGCATTGCATGGGCATCCCCCACATAAACCCCGCCCCCCGGCACCTTCACCGGGCAAATGAGGATGGCCCCTGCCCGCACCGAATCAATGTCCAGGTGACCATCTGTGCGGTTCTCCAGTTGCTCCTTCGTGATGCCATACTTATGGGGTGCACCTAATAAGAACTGTCCGAAATCGCCTGCGTTGTGAGAATCAGGCATATCAATAGACGGCGTTGTACCGATATTCCCGATGAATGGCCGCAACCGCGTCATTACACCGGAGATGTCCGCCGGACATAGAGAGACGGCAGGATTCTGGCAGGATTCCCTGGGTAACGCCATCAGTTTGGAGGCATTTTTGGCAAGTTTCCTTGCTACTGAGGGACCTACGGTAAGCGCCATTTTGCGGGCATCGTCGAAAACAATCGTATATCCATTGGTCAGACGGAAGGGACTGACCTCGGCTCCGCAGGCAGCGCAGCGAATAGCTTCTGCCCCGATGCCTTCAATTCGCGTCTCAGGACTTTTCATTCCGCAACCGGGACAATGTCGGGCCACAAAGGGATCAGCAGTGTAGCGTCCCTCAACGAAGCTCATGGTACCGGATGCTGTGACTGTTGATGTAACGCGGACTTTCTTGATGCGGATAGCAATGGCGTCTCCGGGTGCGGCGCCGTCTACTGCCACAGGTCTGGTCACTTCATGTCCCCCTTGGAAGGATGGGGTGATCATCGGCCCCCAGCAGCCNNGGCAAGCTCGGTCCCACCAGACCGTCGGTAAACGTATTAACGTAGATAGTTTTCTGCGCTTTCATAAGACACCTCCTTTTTATTTTATACCTTCAGGTCTACTCATAACGAATTAATTCTCTCATCGCTAAGACACCGAAAAACACAAAACCCCGCTGTCTTTGTGAGAACGGGGTTTCAATAATCAGTCCATAACACCCTCAAGCAGGGTTTAATGGTTGAGGAATATATTTGCTGCTGCTGCACATATTTTTCTGATTATCACGATTCGCATTTGCATTCCAGTATAAAACAGTGGGACTGGATTCCCGCTCTATACTTCCCCCTTTTGTAAAGGGGGATAGAGGGGGATTTTGCAGCGTGGAACAAATCCCCCGTGGCCCCCTTTGTCAAAGGGGGCGAGAAGAAATGAAACTGGATTCCCGATCGAGTCGGGGATGACAATACACCTTTCATACCGGTTATTTTATGTTGCATAGCGCTTTGACGTTGTTGATCTTCTCTTGGAGGTCATAGCTGCGGGCGACTTCCACGCGGTTCGTTTCCGGCGTCCCTCCGGCACAAATGGCGCTCGCCATGAGGTAGCCGCCGAAGCGCGATGCAGTCAGGTCCTGGATGAAATACAGCAGCCTCAGGCGATCTTCGGTGGGAATGTCGCGCCGCCCCTTGAAATATTTTTCGATGTATTTTCTCGTTTCCTCGTTTTTGTATTCCGTCTCGCCCGGCATGGTTGTGACGATCCCGCCTGCGATTTCCTGGAGGGTGCCGAGAAACTCGATGAAGCGAAGGCGCGAGTGGTAGAGCCCGGCATTGGAAATAGACACGTCCGGAATCGGGATGCCGCTGGGATGCATGACGGAATTCGCCACAGCTCCGAGCGCGCAGCCCCAGCCAATTTCCGAAGAGATCATCATATCTGTAATCTTGCTTCTGATATGGCCGGCTTTGCCCACGCCGTTATAATGGGCAATGAGCGCCGCCGTTCCCGCCAAAATATCGGTTCTGGCGGAAGTGCAGGCCCCCTTGCAGATTCTTACGTAGGGGGAGAAATAGCGGATCAGGTGTTCCGTAAATTCCCATTCTCCACACATAAAGACGCGTTCCCAGGGAATGAAAACATGATCGAAAACGGAAAGGCATTCGACAAACCCGATGTGCGAACTGGCCGGGCTTTCCATCTCCTTCGGTTCCAGAGGGCCGGGAGCCGGTCTCGTAATAAATTTGAGTCCTTTCGTATCTATCGGAATGGCGAAGGATACGGCATAGTCTTTATCGGCTTCCTGGAGCACACCCGAGGGGCAGGTAAAAATATAGTGGGTGATCGGGGCATCGGAGGTATGCATCTTGGCGCCGTTTACGATGATCCCATCCTTGTTCTTATCGACCACCCGCAGATAGAGATCCGGGTCCGCCTGGCGGTTCGGCGGCAGGGATCGATCCCCTTTGGGATCCATGACGGCCATGCAGTAGCGGAGGTCGTCTTTCAGCCGTTCGTGATAGTTGGTGCCTCGCGCCTCGTCGATATCGTACGTGACCGCCCACAGGACGTTCAGACCCGTAATCATGCACATGGAGCAAAAATGACGGGCGTTATTCTTCTTTAATGTTTCGATGATCTTCCGCACTTCTTAAGGAGTCCGGCGCAGATGCGTCCAGAAACTTACCTTCTCATCGATAACGGGCGACCAGAACACAAAATCCTTTTCTTTCCCCGGATCATTTGCACATCTCCTCCAGGGAAATCCTGAAATACTTGCTGCTGACGACGTCATCGATCCTTTCGCCACCGATGTACACTTCGGGTTTCTGCTTCTTCAGGCTTTCCAGATACGCCTTGCTTGCTTTGATTCCCATGCATCTTCTCCTTTGTGCGATCGCGCACATCTTGCCGATGATCACATCAGTAACATCCTTAATGTTGTGGCGCTAATATTTGATCACGCTATTGTTCCTCGACAGGAAATGTTGAAACGGTCAATCTATGGATTCTTACGCCCGGATGACTGAGGTTTTCTGGTCAGGAATCCCGAGAAAAATAAGGCCAACAGGGTATATGTCACGAATAGATAATACCCCGGCTGAAGGGCAGTGCCATTCGTAGTTACGATCTCCAGTTCCTCGCTTGCCGAGATTAATTGATCGAACTGGCTGGTAATAATGCCATTAAATCCGATATAGGCCATAAATATGGCAACCACCATGACATCGGCCATGGACCATTTCCCGGATTTTAAGACAAAAAACTTGATCACCGGGTTCCCCCTTGCATTGTGATAATTGTAATAATATCCCAGTGACGAGGCTATTTTTAACAGGGGGAAAAAAATACTGAAGGTAATCAGCAAGACCCCGACAAATTTCATCTGAATATCCTTATAGGTAATCATAATCCAAAATACATCGAGGATACTCTTGCTTTGGAAATACAATACCTGATTCTCAAAGTGGATGGGATGCCCCATCAACACAATACTCATCTGTGAGATCTTTGCTTCCATATCGATCATGGGCGTGGTTACGCCGGCTATCAGCAGTATGATAAGAGACAGAACGAGGAGTATATACCGGGAGGGGGCCAGGGGTTCTTTGCTAAAACCAGACGAAGCAAAAAGGATAACCGACAGAATGATTAACAGGATAGCCTCCTTAAAGATCCGGTGATGCTTAACCGAAATTGCCTCACTGAGGTTGATCCTCGCACTTTCGATGTCCTTAGAATCAGTCCTGAGAAGGATGCGGCTCATTTGAGATGTATCCTGTGTATCAAAGGTTTCGTTAGAATATCGTTCAAGCTTTTTCTTCAGCATGGTCTTTATCTGACCTTTTGTTTTCGATGTCGTCATCTCATGGATGACGGCATCCGTATATCCGGGAATGCCTTTTTTAATATCTTTCAGGCTGATAAAGATATTCATAAAGGATTGTTTGACCCAACCCTCTGCGGAGCCTGAGTTCGCTTCCCTGATATTTTTGTCGACTTCATCAATAAGCGTATTCAACAGAACTTCGATATGTTTTCGGAGCTCGCGCTCGTTCGTCCTTGATAAAGTCAGCTTATCGATCTCCTCGGCAAGAATTATGTTAATTTGTCGTTTCCATTCTTCAACACTGAAAAGACCGTATTTGACGTGGTTGAGCTCAGCATAATCGTTCTTGTTCTTTTGGTTGGAAATGGAATTTGAAATAATCTGCTGGCATAAAACAACCGATACGATGACGATTATTAAGGATAAGGACAATTTGAGCAGCTTCATAGTCGTGACTTTCATCGTCCTGGTGAAAATGATCTTCCTAACCATGAGAGGTTACTCCACGGTTTATGTGAAGAGTGGGGATTACGGTTTGGAAGAGAACACATAAAAGTGCACCGGGATGCCGATTTCCGGCGATCCGGCGGAACAACCGGTCAGGAGATTGACTCATGTTCAATTAAATCATTTTCAATCAAATATTGACGGCCTGCAAGATCTAATGACCAGATATCATCGTCCGCGGGATCATCTCCGGAAGCTATCATGCTTTTTGTTTTTAATATTCCTGTGTGTAATTTGATTATCTCTTCCGCAATGTTTAGCGCTTTAGAAATCTGTTTTGTATTTCGTCCGCTGTTGCTTGAAAGATATAGAAGAACTTTTATCTCAATTTCGTGAAGGAGGTTATTATCGAGAGGTTGCTCGTCACTTTTTATTCTCTTTTTCAGCTGCATGATCTCTTTTTTGAGTGCCTCATTCTCCCTCTCAAGAATCGCGAATTGCTCCTTCAACAATGAGATGTGCTTCTCTTGTATCACTGCCGAACCATGCTCAACCACAAGCTTACCTAAGACATCGGATAATCCTTTTATTGGATCTGATTTCATATTTAATTGCTCCTGACATTAATCTTTAAGCTTATCCCATGAAATATGAAAAAATATGCTGTCAAGTAAAAGAGATGGATAAAATCAGTCTACGATCCATTTAAGAAAGAAGCTCTTTGTATCTGCTCAACCAAATTTTCCAGAGCTCGGTCATCGTCGAAATTGCGGTGAGAGTGAATTCTATAGACAAGCCCGCTAATCCGTCAGATGTTTTGTTAGCAACAGGATTGACGGATCGTCAGGGATATCAGTTTCTGTAAAGTCCATCTGCTTGGCAAACTTGCGCATGGCCGAGTTGCTCTTGAGTACGGAGCCGGAGATTCGTTTTACCCCGCTTGCCTGAAGGTGCCTTATCAAGGAATTCATCAGTCTCGTTCCAATGCCGCGCTTCTGCCACGCGTCAGCAACGACAATCGCAAACTCACCGTTCACCCCATCCGGATCAATCTCGTATCGTGCCACTCCGATTTCCTCTTCACCTGTCTCTCCACTGTGCAGGACAATCAGGGCAACCGCATTTCGCGAATCAGGATTAGTAAACTTTTCTAAGTCTTTCTTGCTAAGGTCTTTGATCGTCCCATGAAAACGGAGGTAGCTTGACTGACGTGAGAGTCCATGCACGAAAGCCTGCTCTATGGCGGCATCGGCAGGTGCGATATGGCGCAGCGTTAGCCTCGAGCCATCGGCAAGTGTCCAGGTTTCTACAGAATCGTCGTGACCCATGACATGACCCGATAATTATTGTTAAGGTATTGATACGAAAACTATTTTCCTGATAAAGTATCGCAAGGAAGGTTCCTGCATGTCAAGGACAAAAAAGCTCAGGATGTGTGAATGCTATGCGTAAGCACAGGAATAGGGAGAAAATTTTTCTCAAGAATAGTCTCAGTCTTGATTATTCGTTGAAACATATCGAAGATGCGAGAATAAAGATTAAAGACACATTTGCAGAATCAAGCAAGGAGGAGAAATGTGAAGAAAGCTGCCTGCGCAGTTCTTGCATTCACAATGATCATGTTTCTCGTACACTGCTTATTCCTTATTGCGCGACAGCCGTCTTGTCCAAAGTGACAGCCAGATGACGACAAACAGCGTCATTCCGATGCAGAGCTTAAATGCCACCATTGCCCACAGCCAGACATGACGAATTTCCTGCCATGTGCCGCCTTCACCCCAAATGCAAAGTACTCCTGCCGGTTGCCTGGTCATGATCAGCACATAAGCAAGCCACTGAATCAGCAGGACACAATAGAAGATTAATAACGTCCACCATCCAGCTACTGCCGCCGCTCGCACTCTCTTCGTAAAAAGATCGTCCATGATAATCTCCTTTCGCTGCGCTCTCTGTAATCAAAAAGATGATGCCTTCAAAAGCTCCTGAGCAAAGCGCGCATCAACATCTGCGAGAAGATGTCCGGATTTGTGCCTTTTGCGTTGAAACCAACGTATTTCGTTTCCCTGCTTTCCCTGATCTTAATCTTTGATATGCCGTCAATTATAACGAATTGATCCTTGACGGAAATATCCGCATGGAAACCAAGCAGCTCGAAAGCCTTCTCAATGATCAAGACATGCCGATCCAGTATTTCCCCGCCCGTGGTCAGACCGGATGTAAAGTTAAACAGATCCCAGATCAAGCCGACGGGCATCTCAACCTCTTCTTCCCCCAATATTTTGTAATTCGCATATCCGAGATAGCATGCACATAATGTAAATGTGGGGAGAATCGATAGATCATAAATTTCGCCGGCTGCCTGAATGTCCGCGGGTATGGTCCCTTTCTTGACAACCTTGATGCCGGAAAGATGGTGCAGCCTCTTCCGTTCCGACAGAGGCGCCGGCGGGACGGATTTTCCATGCTTTGCCTGCGAACGGTTGTTTTTCATGAGTTCACCTCTCATGCATCTTCAATGGGCCACACGCGATAGTTTATTCTATGTGTGATTTGGCTGTTCTGAGGGCGAGATCCTTATCCTTTGTAAACAACTTCCATTTCGTTTCGGATGAGTGAATACCGGCTTTCTTGTCTTGGCCTCTGGAATAATACCAGTTTCCAAAGCGCTCAACAGTGGAAAACGGATGATTGCCTGTACATTGGATTCCGTGGGGATTAATCTCCTTGAAGAAAATAGTTTCGTCGGGGACCTCGTCATAAGAGAGGTCATCAGGCAATGAGATTTGAGATACATCAATGCCGTCTGCTTCCTTCTTATCCAACCATTCAGAAATCTTCATTGATTATTTCCTCCCTCATTTAATCTTGATAATATAGAATTTGCAGTCATCCGCAATCAGGGAAATCCTGATTTATGGCTGCGAAAATGCTGACTGATTTGATCGGAACTTCCTTCTGGATACTTATTACCCAACTGGATACTAATCGCTGTATACATTCTATCCAATTTTTGATGAGAATAATCCAGGCAAGAAAATCCATGCTTGTTATATGTGGTTTGAAATCTTACACTTGTGCTGCTTTCCTCGTCTGGGCCTGCTTCTTGCTTATTATTCATGGAAAGACCGTGAAAAGGGAAGTATAAAGATCGAAAAAACAAATTTTCAGAATCAAGCAAGGAGGAGAAATATGAAAAAAGCTGCATGCGCAGTTCTTATATTCACAATGATAATGTTTCTCGTAAACCCATTGCCCAGTGAGGCAAGGGGCGGCCATTGGGGTTGGTGGTGGGCGCCTTTGGCGGTGGTAGGAGGTGCGGCAGTTGTGGCGCCTTATTATGCACCTTATTATTATGGACCCTATTATTATCTACCTTATTACGCACCTGCACCGGTGGTGATCCGGGAACAGCCTCAGGTTTATGTTCAACCTGCGCCATCGGTACAGCCGTCATCGGCTGAAAGGTCCTTCGTTTATGCCCGGCAGGGCCAGAGCGAAGAGCTACAGGCAAAGGATCGTTACGAATGCCATAGCTGGGCTGTAAACCAGACACATTATGACCCGACTTATCCTGCCGGCGGCGTGTCACAAGCCCAGTTGAACCAGGGTCAGGCAGACTATCAACGGGCGATGGGCGCCTGTCTTGACAGTCGCGGGTACACAACGAAATAGCCGGCGTCATGCTGCCCGCGGGGGGAGGGCTCCTATCTTGTTGTCATTTCGACCGAAGGGAGAAATCTTTTTCCTGACTGAGAGAAGGACATTAAGATTTCTCAGTCACTGCGTTCCTTCGAAATGACAAGGGGGCGGTGCAACTTCAACGTCATTTCTTTTTTGCCAGGCTCTCATACACAATCGTCACAAACTGTTCCGGCTTCATGAAGCCCTTTCCCCACACCGGGTCAAAATCGCGCGTCGGCTGCGAGGCAATAACTGCAGCGAGAGGTTGTCCGGCTCTAAGCTCACTACTGACCCGGTCTCTCACGGCAACCAGCATCTTGAGGTACTCCTGCAATTCAGCCTTATTGGACAGATGACCGTGTCCCGGCATCACTTTCGTATTTTGATCACAAAGCAGGAGTATCCGTTTCACAGCCGCTATCATGCCGTTTATCGAACCGCCCGCAGAGAGATCGATGAAAGGGTACGTGCCGTTAAAATAAATGTCCCCCATGTGGATGACATTGGATTTTTTAAAATGAACGATGGCGTCCCCGTCGGTATGGGCTCGTTCAATGTGAAAAATGAATATTTCATTTCCATTCAGATGAAAAGTCACATTCCGGCTGAAGGTGATGACAGGCAGCGCCGACTCAGGCAAAGGCGGTACTGTTTTATTCAGAATCTTGACGACCTGCTCGGTGCTGACCCGCTTGCGGACATTGTCATGAGCCACCACGACTGCGCCTGCCTTGGCGAAATATTCATTGCCGCCTACATGATCCTGATGCCAGTGCGTGTTCACGACGTATTGAATGGGTTTGCCGCTGACTTGTGCGATTGCAGCCTTGATCTTGTCCGCAAGGGGGGCGTATGAGGTATCGATCATAAGGACGCAGTCCTTGCCGGCCGAAACCCCGATGTTTCCGCCCGCTCCGACGAGCATGAAAACGTTGTCCGCGACTTTTTCCGTCTGGATTTGTACATTGGCAAAATCAGGTGTTGCAGAATACGCCCCCGGTTGTGCCATGAAAAGAATTAACAGGACGATACCTGCCAGTCGAATTTGACGTGCGCACATTTGAAACCTCCTTTTACTATTGTCATTTCGGTGAGCCGAAGCCCTGAGTGTCACGAAGGGGTAACAAGAAATCCTTGTCCCGAGCAAAGCGGGGGATCTTAAAGATTCCTCACATTCGTTCGGAATGACATTCTTCTCTATTATGACATTTTGAGAATAAAATTCTTATTCTTATTTACGGTGACCATTATTCGAACGAGCAGATGTATTCCATTATGCCTCCGTCCACGACTATCTCAAACCAGGATCCACCGGCCACCTGGAAATATTCGCCTGCCGAGAAGCTGTTCCATTGCTTTTCGCCGGCTCTTCGCACCAGACAGTTCCCGGCCGTAATTTCCATTTTTTCGGGGGCCTCGGTATTGAACTTGAAAGATCCAGGATGGATCACGCCGATTGTCTTTTTCGTGCCATCCTTAAATAAAACAGTATGGCTTACCACCTTGCCTTCGAAGTATATGTTCGCCTTGCAAATTACAGTTACATCATCAAATCGGTCCGATATTTTTTCAGCCATTGTATGTCCTCCGTCAATTGTTTCTCACGTTCACGCGTTCTCGTAAATATTTGTTTACTTGGTTTCATTTCTTTGCTTAATTAATGCAACTAAAATCTTTACGCAAGAAAAAAGTCAACAGACATACCAAGGACAACTTTCATGGAACATTGGAAGTTACAGAGAATCGGGGAAGCTCTTTATCCGAAAAGTGTCGCCGTACTCGGCGTCTCTGACGCGGCAAACAATCTCGGCACCCAGGTCGTGGATATTCTCATGCTGGAAGGATTTCCCGGTCCCATATACCCTGTCCATCCCCGCCTGAAAACCCTTTTGGGCCTCAAGGTTTATTCCACACTCGAAGAGATCGGCCGTCCCGTAGACCTGGTCATCAGCGGTTTGAATGCGAAGCTGACAACAGAATCCGTAATTGAGAGCTGCGCGAGGATCGGCGTCAAAGGGATCGTCTGTTTTGCCGGGGGTTTCAAAGAGGTCGGCACTGAGGGTTTGCGATATGAAAAGAAACTGAAAGAAGTGGCAGACAAAAACCAGATCATCATCTTCGGGCCCAATATTCTCGGCGTGATCAACAACAACCAGCGTCTGTACGCTACCTTCTGGTCTTTCAAGAAGGGAAACCCGCTGGGTTCCGTATCCATCGTAAGCCAGAGCGGCGGCACGGCGTGCACCATGTTCAATGATCTAATCGACCGGCACGTGGGCGTGAACAAATGGGTCTGCCTGGGGAACCGCACCAACCTTGAGTTCAGCGACATGTTTCACTACTTCGCAGATGACGATGACACGCGGGTGGTGGCGGCGTTTGTGGAAGGAATAGAAGACGGCTGCGGGTTCATGGAGGCCGCAAGAATCCTGTCGCAGAAGAAACCCCTCGTCGTGCTAAAGGGCGCGAGGTCTGAATCGGTGAGCGCCGCCGCGGCAAGCCACACAGGCACCATGGGGGGGACATACCGGATATTCAAAGGCGCCTGCCGGCAATACAAGGTCCTCGAAGTGAGAAACTCGCAAGAGCTGGCAACGGTCTGCAAGGCTCTGGCCATCGCCCCACGTCCCGACGGAACACGGGTGGCCGTTTTGACGCACACCGCGGGCCCGAGTATCCTTGCATTGGATACACTGATCGAAAACGGTTGTCCCCTGGCGCAAGTGTCGGAACAGAGCCTCGGCAGGATAAAAAAGATCATCGGGGAACATGTTCCTATAGTTCTCTCTCCGAATCCCATCGACCTCACGGGCTCCGGAACTTTCGTCGATGTGTATCCAAAGTGTGTGGAGGCGGTATTAGAGGATGACGGCGTCGATATGGTCATTCCAATTTACGCCATACACCGGAACTTTGAGACCTCTGCAAGAGCGCTGGCGGAACTGAAGCGGCGGACGTCGAAACCGATTATCGTTTGCATCCTGGCGTCCCGTGAGGAGATGGTTGAGGATGAGAGAATTTTGCAGGAGGCGGGAATCCCCGTCTTTCAAGCTCCTGAGGACGCAGCTCTCGCTGCCTGTTACCTCGCGAAATACCACCAATACATGCTGCACGGGAGAGACAATAGGCGCGATTGACTATTTCAAAGTGGGCCATATTATAATTGTCTGATCAGTTTTCTGTATTATAGACATACCAGTTGAAGACCCGCCCCATTATTTCCTTCACCATTGTTCACTCTAAGCTTTGGATAGAGTTTATTGAAAGTATCAAGCATAACCGGTTCGTTTATGTAGCAGCTTTATCCCGTAATGCGTAGGAGTGATCAAGGGAAAAATGAAAAGTGCCGGTTATTGTCTCCACCTACAAAGAAATGAAATGCCAGTCTGATTTGTTCAATTATTAAGCCACATAAAACACC
>PLMX01000164.1 GCA_003142635.1 Syntrophaceae bacterium
ATAGTCGTATAGGCATGGCCTATGTGCGGCGAGGCATTTACATAATATATAGGCGTTGTGATGTAATAAACTTTCTCCACAACCAATCTCTCTCTTTAAAAAGCAGGCGGCGTCAACAGGGAGTTGCAAGATCCGAGAGCTACAAATCTTTTACATTAACTGTAATTTCTTTGCCGCTTTCCAGTTGTACGACGACTTCACCCTTCAGGATATGNNATGATCTTGCCGCGCCCTTCAGGGGCGTTTATGACCTTGCCGCACTTTGGTACGTGTTTTTTCATATCCTGATACCCCTCAAATTCAAAGGCCAGACAGCACATCAATCTCCCGCAGAGACCGGAAATTTTCTCCGGATTCAGGGATACACTCTGTTCCTTGGCCATCTTGACGGATACCCGGTCCAGATTAGGTATTGAATTAGCGCAACATACCTCTCTGCCGCAGATCCCCAGACCCTTTATCATACGGGCTTCGTGACGGGCGCCGATCTGCCTTAGCTCTATCCTCATCTTGAACTGCTGAACCAGATCCTTTACGAGCTCCCGGAAATCCACGCGGCTCTCCGCTGTGAAATAGAATACTATCTGGCTTTTATCGAAGAGACATTCCACATCAATCAGCTTCATGGGAAGATTCCGTGCCTTGATTTTCTCCAGGCAGAATTGGCGGGACTCCTGTTCCAGGGTCTCATTCTCTTTCTTGATTCTGAAATCTTCCTCTGTGACCTTACGGACGACGTTCTTGAGACCAGCAGGCAGTTTATTGACCGGCACAGGCGTCACCGGAGTAATAACCGTGCCCCAGGACATGCCGTTTTCCGTATTGACAATAACCTGATCGTTTTTCGCAAGCTGGAGATCACCGGCTTCGAAGTCATATATCTTTCCATCTTTGCGGAACTTTACGCCAATAATATTTTTCAGATCTACCTTCTCCATCTTCCGTTACTCGAACCGGTCTTGATCAGTCATTACCCATTGTCTGCGTGTGAAATACCGCCGTCTCTAACGACGGAACCCGGTTATTCATGATACCGGCCAAGTGTAAACATCATGACCTCTAAAGTCAATTGTTTATTGGCATTCTGATTCAGTGCGTGGAATGCCCGGTCCACAGCCCTTAAGCAGCTTACAATATCCCGGCCGGATTCACTCTCGGCAACAGACTTTATGATATCAATATAATGCTGATTGACGAGACTCTCTCGATCTCCGGTTTCCTTATACACTAATGCATCCCTGTAACCGGTCATCAAGATGCCGAGCCTTTCCATAATATCGTTTCTGTCCTGCCCAAAATCATTGAGAGCGGATAACAATTTGAGGGGGTCTTTCGTCTTGATCCTGGCAATTATATCAAGGACCGTCGCCCTCGTTGTCAGATACGACTCATCATTCATTGCCCGGGCCCTGCCGATGCTGCCGCCCGACGACAAGGCGATCAGTTGGGCCGATCTATGGTCCAATGATAATTTTTCCTCTAAGAACGAAGCGACGGTTTCACGCCTGAGCGGATTAAACCTCAATTGCTGGCATCTCGATAAAACAGTTGCAGGAAGCTGATGGGGGCGTGAAGTGAGCAATACCAATATATTTGACGCCGTGGGCTCTTCCAGTGTTTTCAGAATCGCATTAGCGGAAGCGATATTCATCTTGTCTGCATCTACAATGATGAAAATTCGTTTTCCTCCTTCAAGGGGGCTGAATTTCATCTGCTCCTGGAGTTCTCTCACTTCCTGTATCTTTATTGATTGTCCTTGAGCTTCTATCGTAATCACGTCGGGATGATTTTCGTGGTCTATCTTCAGGCAGGAAGGACATGCATCGCATGCATCGAGGCTCTCTCTCCCGGAAGCGCAGTTCAGCGCCTTGGCGAATACCCCCGCCACTGTCCTTTTCCCGACTCCTTCCGCGCCGTAAAAAAGATACGCATGGGGAATACGATCCCGTGACATGGCAGTTTGAAGGACCTTTATCTGTTTTTCATGGCCATAAATATCTTTGAAAGACATGCAAGCAACCTTTTTCTAAATCTGATCAATACGGAAATCCTCATATCAAAAATCCCCGAGGTTTGGCTATGAGAATTTTGACGCTGTCTTGAGAACCGGGAACTTATGCTTAGAGTCTCTCGTTTATGAATTGCAACAGATGAATACAGACCGCCCGATGGACGGATTCGATATCTTTTGATGCATCGACGATCCGGAACCGGTCAGGTTCGTCTCCCGCAAGGGTGAGATAGCCCTCCCTCACTCTGCCGTGAAACTCAAACTCCTCCCTTTCAAAGCGATCTTCCGCCGGCATCCCCTTGTTGCCGGCAATTCTTTCCATGGCCCTTGTCAGACCCGTCGCAACAGGCAGATCAAAAAGAAGGGTGAAGTGCGGTTTCAGACCAGCCGAGGAAAAGCCGTTGATGCGCCTGATAAAGTCTATATCTAAACCCCTGCCGAACCCTTGGTAGGCAATCGTTGCATCAGAAAACCGGTCACACAAGACGACTCTTCCTTCCTTCAGGGCGGGCCCGATCACATCTTTGATATGCTGCGCCCTCGCCGCTGAGAAGAGAAGAAGCTCCGTCTCGGAAGACATGGTCGCCGTATCACGGGGGACATTATTCAGAAGCATCTCCCTGATCTTTCTCCCGATGGGTGTACCACCCGGCTCTTCCGTAATGATAAAAGGTATACGGCGCTCACCGAGATACCGTCCGGCAAGCTTAATCTGGGTTGATTTTCCGCAGCCTTCGATGCCTTCAAAGGTAATAAATCGTTCCATAGTGATACTCTCAACCGAAGAATTTTCAATGCAGAGATTATGTCAATCCAAAGAGAAAAGCGACGGGAAATACTGCCCGCTGTGCACGGGTTGCAGGATTTCTCCTTTCGGTCGAAATGACAAGCGGAAGTCGTGGAGTGGAAGGGCATCAGCAAGAATAGGCGAGGGGAAGGCACCCGGCCTTGACCAAGGCGGATGGCTTCCCCTTCTGATCTCCTGATGCTGGGTTTGGCTCTATTTCTCGTCTCCAGGTACGATGGCTTCCACAGGACATTGATCTGCGCACGTCCCGCAGTCAGTACAAAGCTTCGCGTCAATCACGTATTTTTCTTCTCCCTCACTGATCGCCTCAGCGGGACATTCACTTTCGCATGAGCCGCAGGCTATACATTCATCCGTAATCACATATGCCATATTTCCTTCTCCTTTTTTTTACTCTGTGGGCCTCTTACACAAAAGAACCATACTGAAATATCTACGTCACGGAAACGACTTCTTTCACTCCCGGAACTTCCTTCTGCAAGTACTTCTGTATCCCCTGTTTCAGGGTCATTTGTGACATGGGACAGCCGCGGCAGGCTCCCATAAGCTTCACCTTGACAATACCTTCATCATCCACGTCAACAAGCTCAACGTCACCGCCGTCCGCCTGCAGGTTGGGCCGGATACGCTCTATTGCGCTCTTCACTTCTTCTTTCATTGCATAACCTCCATTCACTAACAGCATCAAGGGCAAGCTGTAGACGATAGAAAAAATTTGCCCCTGGTCGCTTTACAGGCGCCCGATTAATGGGGCATCTCCCTTACCGTCCTTTTGACGAGGCTCTTTGCCACA
>PLMX01000077.1 GCA_003142635.1 Syntrophaceae bacterium
ATCATCATGCCTGAACCCACTTATTCTACACATCTGCTGGCGGAAGTGCTCCATGCCTCGTTCCCGCCCAACACATACCGGATGAATCCCTATCGGGATTGGGCCCCGGACATCCGCGAACTCGAGCAGAAGGTGAGAAGCTATAAATCGATCGTCGGAATTCTCGTCATAAATCCGGACAATCCCACCGGCTTTGTTCATTCTCCCGAAGCGCTACAGCAGATCGTGAAGATTGCGAGGGAGTATGACCTCTTTCTTATTTTCGACGAAACATACATCAACATCGTGTACAACGGAAAATCAACGGTAAGCCTGTCCGAGATTATCGAAGACGTGCCCGCCATCAGCATGAAGGGCATCTCCAAGGAATTCCCCTGGCCGGGTTCGCGATGCGGCTGGATGGAGGTGTACAACGTACATAAGGACGAAAAATTCGAAAGGTACTTCAACACGATAGTGAATCAGAAGATGTCAGAGGTTTGTTCGACCACGCTGCCACAGATGGCGATCCCAAAAATCGTGACCCATCCGGAGTATAAGAAATACCTGGACTCGCGTGTCCGCCACTACGAAAAGCTCTCCAACATAGCCTATAACAGTCTCAAGGACGTTCCCTATCTTATCGTGAACCGGAGTAACGGCGCCTTCTATATGTCGGTGGTCTTCAACGAGGCCTCGCTCAATGACAGGCAGAAACTGCATATCAAGCAGCCGGAGATCAGGGAATACGTCGAGAAACTGGTGTCTGAAAGAATAGAGTTTGACAAACGGTTTGTTTATTACCTCTTGGGTTCCACGGGGATTTGCGTCGTTCCGCTCACTTCTTTCTTCACCTCCGTACCGGGTTTCAGAATGACCTTGCTCGATAGAGACGCAGACAAATTTGAATACGTCATGAAGACGCTTGCGGAAAAGACCGTCGAGTATATCGAGTCTGCACACTAAGCCTTACCTAATGATAGAGACATGCCGTCGCATGTCTCTATCATCATTAAAACCCCTGTTCCGGAATATTATTTGATCAAGCGCCGGTGCATTTTGTGGATTGCGAGCGGGAAAAAAACAATGCAGGAGATCACGAAATAACAGAACCCCGGCAGCAGCGACATATCGACTATGCCGAGACTTAGCGACCTGGTAAGATTTACCATGTGCGTGAGGGGCAGGAGCATGGCGATGTATTGGGCCCATCCGGGTAGGTTCTCTATGGGGAAAAATGTCCCGCTGAAGAGAAACATGGGGGTGATGAACAGAAATACGGGCAGGTTGAACAGTTCTATGTTGGCGACAATCGCCGTAAAAATCATTCCGATGGAACCGAAGGCAATGCCCCCGATAAGAGAGAGCGGGATAATCAGGAGGCCTTCCGGGTAACGGATGAGGCCGAATAAACTGATAACCGCGAGCATGATCGATGTTGCAATAACAGATTTGGTGGCTCCCCAGACTATTTCCCCGGTGATAATTTCTTCAAGGGTAAGCGGCGTCGCCATCATGGCGTCAAATGTCTTTTGATAATACATGCGCACGAAGGAGGCATAGGTGTTTTCGAAGAAGGCGTTGTTCATGATATTGATGGCAAGGAGGGCCGGTGCAATGAAAAGCATGTATGATATTTCTGAGCCATCGTAATTAATATTTCCAACGAGGGTGCTCAAGCCCACCCCGAAGGCAACCAGATAGAAAAAAGGTTCGAGCAGGGGGGGAACGAAACTGATCTTCCAGTTCTGCCGGTAGACAAGCAGATTTCTCTCCCAGACCCGCAAGAAGCGCATGGATAGATGAAGCGGCAAGATTTTCCTCATTCGCGGAGCTCCCTGCCTGTTAGTTTCAGGAAGACGTCTTCGAGGGTCGCCATGCGCATGATGCAGCCTTCCTTGCAATAGTCGTTGTTGATCTCACGAAACAGGGCATTTCCATCGCCGGTACTTATGATCAACCGGTGGCCCAGATCCTCATGTTCCATATTCCTGGCCCGGACGAACGCCCGCAGCGACTGGTTCGGCTCAAGCACCTCGATAATATCGTGGCCTACATGCTGATTGATGAGCTCAAGAGGTTTTCCCTCCACCAGTATGCCTCCATGGTCCATGATGATCAGGCGATCACAAAGCCGGGCCGCCTCGTCCATGTTATGGGTGGAAATCAAAATGGAAAGCCCCTTTGCCTTGAGCTCACCTAACCGCTCCCACACCTGATGGCGGGACTGTGGGTCGAGTCCCGTCGTCGGTTCATCCAGAATCAGGAGTTCGGGCGCGTTCAAGAGCGCTCTCGCCAGAACCAGACGGCGCATCATGCCTCCCGAAAGTTCCGTGATCCTGGCGTCTTTGCGGTGCTCGAGGGCCATAAATCTAAGAAGGCTCTCGGCCTGTACCCGCGCCGCCGCGGGTGACATGTTGAAATATCGGGAAAAAACTTCAAGATTCTCCTTTACCGTGAGGTCGGGATCCAGATTGTTGTCCTGGTGACACACGCCGAGTCTGGACTTTATGGCACGCGTGTTCTGTGCGATATCAAGACCGAAGACTGCCAGTGCGCCGCGCGTGATCGGTGAAAGGCCATAGATCATCCGGATGGTTGAAGTCTTTCCGGCGCCATTGGGTCCCAGCATCCCGAAACATTCTCCCGGATATACATTGAAGGAAATATTATCGACAGCTGTGAGGTCGCCAAATATCTTGGTCAGATTCTTCGCTTCTATGACAGGGCTCATTGACAATTCTTCACGGTGGTTTTCCTGCGCGACTTTCATACGGCAATTCGTTTTTTTAAGAGATCAATTTGATCAATATGCGTTTGCGTTTGCCCTTTAAATGAATTGTCAGAATCTTCTGAATATGCTATTTATCCGGCCATCTTTAATATGTTATATCAAATAAGGATTCTTCTTAAAACACAATTTAGCGAAGGATCCATTTTATCGTATCGGTCTTAAAAGGGGGAGGAAGATTAAGATGTCCGGCTTATTGGAAGAAACACTGGCGAAGTACAACAGAGGGCTGGTTTTCGTCTATACGGGGAACGGCAAGGGGAAGACAACTGCCGCCATGGGGCAGGCGCTGCGGGCAGTGGGGCACGGGCTCACGGTGCTGGTGATTCAATTCATGAAGGGAAAGAAATATGGTGAGGTGATAGCCTGCGAGAAATTTCTTCCTGCCATAACCATTTGCCCATGCGGTCTCGACAGTTTTGTGATGAGGGGGAACCCGGCTCCTGTTGATATCGATCTCGCGCAACAGGGGTTGAACCTTGCCAGAAAATCTCTGTCTTCCGGCGAATATAACATGGTCATCCTCGATGAAATAAACGTTGCCCTTGACTTTGGACTGGTTTCCGTAAAGGACGTTGTCGAAATGATAAAAGGGAGAGCGACGAATGTGGATGTAGTCATGACGGGAAGATATGCCCCTCCGGAAATTATCGAGATGGCCGATACCGTGAGCGAGGTGAATGAGATTAAACATCATTACGCGACGGGATTGAAGGAAAGGGCCGGTATAGAATATTAGCTCGGGACGACGGAATTACAGGAAATTCGAAGATGGAGGCTCATGAAGAAAACCCCGAAGGAAGAGCTACACAGGCGCATCAGAGCGCTGCAGGGGCGCATGGAATCAGGGGATATAAATGGCGCCCTGATCGTTCAAAACGCGGATCTTTTCTATTTCACAGGAACTGTGCCGCAAGGATATCTGTTTATACCCTCTTCCGGGGAGCCTCTTTTCTTTGTGCGCAGGAACGCAGATCGAATCAAGGATGAGTCCGAGCTCGATAACATCATACCTATGGGAGGCCTCAGAGAATTGCCGGGACTGCTCGCTCAGCACGGCTATTCGCAAATAAGAAGGCTTGGGATGGAGCTTGACGTGTTGCCGGTCCACCTTTATCTTCGGTATCTGGCTATTATAAAGCCGGCAGAGATTGTTGATGTCTGGCCTTCCATTCAAGCCGTCCGGGCCGTGAAATCCGATTACGAGACGGGGCTCATGAAAGAGGTGGCGCGCCTTTCAGACTTCATGGTTGCCACCTGCCGGAACAATCTGAAGGAAGGGCTGACTGAGATAGAGCTTGCCGCCACGATTGAGTCGCAGGCTCGAACGCGCGGTCATCAGGGTTACGTCCGTGCAAGGGCGTTCAATCAGGAGGTCTACTGGGGTCATTTAATATCCGGACCTGACGCGGCCGATCTGAACTTCGTAGAAAGCACGACCGGGGGACATGGGCTCTACAATGCCTTCCCACAAGGTTCGGGATGGAGAACTATCAGGAGGCAGGAGCCCGTCATTTTTGATCTCGGGGCAGTTATGTATGGGTACTGCGCGGACCAAACGCGCACACTGAGCCTCGGGCCCCTCCCCAACAAATTGGACGATGCCTACAAGGTGTCCTTGGAGATCCACTATAGATTAGGGAGAATGATCCAGCCCGGTGTCGCAGTTGGCGAGCTGTTTTCAGAAGCACAGCGCATGGCTGAATCCCACCACCTGGGTGAACATTTCCTGGGTTATGGGAATCGGCGCTTGAGATTCTGCGGACATGGAGTAGGCTTGGAGTTGGACGAATACCCGGTGATTGCGAAAGAAGGAAAGGTGCTCCTCGCTCCCGGCATGGTCATCGCCATCGAACCGAAGTTTAACTTTCCGGGAGAAGGGGTCGTCGGCGTTGAAGATACATTTGTTGTTATGGACAAAGGAAGTCAGAGGCTGACCAACGCCAGCTACGGCGTCGACGTCACCCAGGGATAGATGCCAGTGCAGAAACATAAGAAGGTTCTTGATGACATCATCTCGCTTCTCAAGGAGCGAGGGGCTTCGGTTGTGGTACTGGCAAATACTGCCGACATCGTCGTTGACGAAAGGGTTCGCCTGAAGTGTCGGGTTCCCGTATGTGACAGTTACAATAAGAACCTCATGTGCCCCCCCTATGTACCGTCTGTGGCTGAATTTCGCGAAGCCCTTACGAACTATAATCAGGCCATACTCATCCAGGTTTCCGCCCTTCTCACCGAAACACACGCGAATGCCCCTCGAGAGGAGGTATTCCTTCCTGCGAGAGAACTTCACGAGTTGGTTAATCTGGGGGAGAGAGAGGCATTCACCGCCGGGTTTCGTTTTGCCGCCGGGTTTATCGGAGGCTGCTGCCGGTTGTGCGACGAATGTGTGGCTGCACAGGGCGGCGCATCATGCCGGTTTCCCTTCCGGGCGAGGCCTTCGATGGAGGCCATGGGAATCGATGTCATAGCTACTGCGGAAAAGGCAGGTCTGCCCGTGACCTTCCCTGTTAAGAACAGGGTGACATGGACGGGACTGATTCTATTGTAGAAAGCGAAAACCGCATCAGTCGTTGGAAATTGCAGGAAATTTTTGAGGATCATGTTTATGAAAATAAAATTCATGGGGGCGGCAAGGACAGTAACCGGTTCCTGCTACATTATTGAAACGAAGGGCCATCGATTTGCCATTGACTGTGGGATGCATCAGGGGAATGCGGAAATAGAGAAAAGGAACTGGGATGTCGATATCTATCAACCTGCCGATATAGAATTTTTTCTCATCACCCATGCCCACATAGACCATTGTGGTCTTCTACCGCGGATTGTTAAGAAGGGATTTAACGGAAAGATTTATACAACGCCGCCAACGATGGATCTACTGAAGATATTGCTTCTCGACAGCGCCCATATTCAGGAGATGGAAGCGCAGTGGAAAAGCAAGAAGCATCTCCGCCGAGGAGAAGAAAAGATCAAGCCTTTGTATACACAGAAGGATGCGGAAGCGGTATTTCCTATGTTCAATGTGGTTTCGTACGGCGAAGTTTTTGAACCTTTCGCCGGCCTCAAAGTGACTTTCAAGGACGCAGGCCACATCTTGGGCGCATCGCTCATCGAACTTTCCATTGAAGAAAACGGCGAGACCGTCAAGCTCGTCTTTTCCGGCGATATAGGCCGACCCGCCCAACTGCTCATGGAAGATCCGACTGTTGTCGAGGCTGCGGATTTCCTCTTCCTGGAGTCAACGTACGGCGACCGCAATCATAAGGACGAAAATGACAGCCTGAACGAACTGGCGGAGGCCATAGCCTATAGTTACGGCAACAGGGAGAAGGTGATAATCCCCGCCTTCGCTGTGGAGAGAACCCAGGAGATGATGTATTGTCTGTATCTTCTCTCCAAGGATGGAAGGCTTCCCCAGGACATGCCGGTTTATCTGGACAGCCCTTTGGCCATCCAGGCTACGGAGATTTTCCGTCGCCACACGGCTTACCTGGATGATGAGACCAGGGCGCTGATAAAGAAAGGGGAGGATCCCTTGAATCTGCCGCAATTACATTTCACTCCCACGACGGCGGAATCTATGGCAATCAACAATATCTCGGGACCGGCGATTGTCATTTCCGCCAGCGGCATGGCCGATGCAGGGAGGATAAAACACCATCTGCGGCACAACATATGGCGGGAAGGCGCCAGTATTGTGTTTGTAGGCTTTCAGGCCCAGGGAACGACGGGTCGTAAGATCGTGGACGGTGCAAAGAAGATTCGTCTCTTCAATGAGGATATTGCCGTAAAGGCCAAGGTCTTTACGATAAATGGATTTTCGGCCCATGCCGGTCAAACCCAGCTTCTCGACTGGCTGAGACATTTTCGGAGCCGCGATATGCAGGTCTTCCTCATACACGGCGAATATGGAGCCCAGCAGGTACTTGCGGGCCTCATTAAGGAACGATTCGGCTTCAAGGTGATGATACCTCAATATCTTGAAGAAACTACCCTCGAGCCGGGCCGCGCACTTAAGCGGGTGGAGTATCCGGAGAAAGCGGTTCCCTCGATTGACTGGAATTACATAATTGAAAATATCGGCGCCAGGTTTGCACAGCTCAGGGAAAGAAGGGCAGGGCTGGAATCAAAGCCGTGGGTGGAACAGACAGAGATCAGAGATCAGCTCCTCGATCTCGACCGCGTCCTCGCGGAAATAAATTCTGAAAAGTGACATCACGGTCAGTGACACTGACATCGTTCTATTCGACGATCTTGTACTGGAATCTCGCCACAACGTTCAATTGCGAAATATTGAACTCACGCGGCAGGGGGTCATAGGGGGCGGCAGACCTGACGACATCAAGAGCTCCCTCGTCGAGGTAATTGTGTCCTGATGATTCGAGGATCCTGCTCGATGTAATGTCCCCGCCTTCGCCTATGGAAAATTTAACGACGGTGACCCCTTCTTCCTCCCGGTCAAAGGCAGCCTGGGGATATATCCATATGTCTTCAATTTTTTTCTTTATCCTTTTAAGGTAAGAGGAATATTTGATGTCAATGCTGCCGAGGTCTACGGTCTCTTCTCTTTTCACGCGGCGGCTGTTGACTTGTTCTTCGACCTGATGGACGGGCTTCTCGGCCTCTTCTTGTGTGATTTTGTCTTTAGCTGCAGCGGGCTCTTTCAAGGTGACGATTAAGACATCGTCCTTGCGGGCTTTACCGCGAAAGTCTATAAAGCCTGTGGCGCACAGCATGGCCACGTGGCTGGCAAGGGATATCAGTATGGATATGATCAATATTTTTTTTGACGTCATCGCGGCAGCCTTTTCTTGCCCGGATAATACGTCAATGAGCACATAAAAATCAACAATTTGTTAAGGTGCCGGATGTGTCTTGCATGACCCTGTCACAATAGGTGATCCGTGGATTCTGTTGATGAAAAATTTATGACCCTCGCCCTTGAGCAAGCCTCCCTGGCTTTTCGGGAAGGGGAGGTTCCTGTAGGCGCGGTGATCACCCTTAGGGGCGAGATAGTATCAGCGGCGCGCAACAGATGTATTTCACTTTCTGATCCTTCCGCACATGCAGAGATTCTCGCTATCCGCGAGGCGGCGAGAAAGCTCGACAATTACCGCCTCATTGATACCGTACTCTACGTGACACTCGAACCCTGCATCATGTGCGCGGGAGCAATCATACAGGCGCGGGTGCAGAGAGTCGTATTTGGTGCAGATGATCCCAAGAGCGGCGGCGCTGTCTCGCTTTACAGGCTCTTTCACGATAAGAGACTGAACCATACTGTGAAAATAGCAGGCGGCGTGAAGAAGGAAGCATGCGCGGAAATTTTGAGTAGATTTTTTCATGAGAAGAGGATAACATCAAACACCGATTCGCGATCATAATGAATCCTGCGGAGAGATACCGAAGTGGTCGTAACGGGATCGACTCG
>PLMX01000124.1 GCA_003142635.1 Syntrophaceae bacterium
CGTTGCACCCAGCTCGCGCCAGAACCCGGGTTTTTCGCCATCGCCCTCGAGCACCAGGTTAGCCATTCGGAAGAGCGCCTCCCCAAGGAAGCTTCCGGCCTGGCCTGTCGTGATCATGTCATTGAAAGAAGGATTCCCTGTCTCCCCGCCCATCTTCCAGAGATAGCTGCCCACATTATCATAGAGGAGCGCTTCCCAGTAGCTGAGGCCGGCCGATCGCGCGAATCCATGGAAAATTTCTCCCTGATACGGATGGTTGAACTGATTCATGGAGAAGGGGTCCCGGTCGATCACCCACTGCTCGTGGACAACGTGGTCCCAGGTGGTTGACAGATTGGTATCGTAGGTTTTTGCCCCTGACGGCTCTACAGCGTTGGGGTAGGCGAACCGGTCATACATGTTGAGGAGAACGAGGAAGGCCGGGATTTCGAGGGCTGGGATGAGGTAACTCTTACCGGCCCCCGTCTCCCAAGACAGAACCGGCTTGGGCGCTTCGAAAACGCCTGTGGCAATAGGCTCCCCGGCAACGCCTTTGTCCGATGCGATCTCAGAGAGGGACTCCCCATAATTGAGGCCGGCCGATAGTGCAAATCCGTAGTACATGGATCCCTGATAAGGATGATTGAACTGGTTCGTGTAGAAGTTTTCCTGGTCAGACCCCCAGGGGCCATGGACGATATGATCCCGGAGGAGCGATGGGTTCGTGTCGTCGATTTTCTCCTCCGCCTCAACCTCGTTGGGATAGGCGAACCGGTCATATCCGTTGAGGACGAGGATGAAGCCCGAGGTCTCAAGCGCCGGGATAGGGTAACTCTTGCCGGCGCCAGTTTTCCAAGACATGACCGGCTTCGGTGCTTCGGGAGCGCCTGTAGCAGTAGGCTCCCCGGCAAGGCAAACGCTTGACCGGACCAGGGTAAGTAGCACGATGATAGCCAGTAAGCCTCGGCGGGCACAGGTATAACGGGATTCACTCAGACCTATCGCATGGGTGAGCCTGCCCTCTGCCTGTGCTATATTGCTGTTGACTGGTTGTGACATACTGCAGCCTTTCCGGGATATTTTATTTCAGACGCCTTAGTTCCCAATACGAATCGCGGAGAGCTTTCCTATGAGTCCGAAGACGCTCAACAGCCATATAAGCACAACAATAACCACTACCACATTCAAAATTCTCTTTATAGTAGCTTGCATCGGTATGTACCTATTAATCACCCATAGGACCACCCCAACGACAACCAAAACAAGCACTAATTGAATCAACGGCATAGTATTTCTCCTTTCATGCAATGCAATGATGGAGGAGGAATACTATTCCCTCTCCATCTTCATTTCACTCCTCTTATTTTAGATTGCAACGTCAATGGAACGAACCGGGTACATTCAAATCAGCAAATCATTTATCCAGATCTTCGCCCCTGAATGACCCCAATCAGCACCACAATGATGGCGATGACCAGTAAGATGTGGATGAATCCGCCCATCGTGTAGCTGCTCACTAATCCCACTATCCATAGAAATATCAGCACTACAGCAAGAGTCCACAACATGTGATCCTCTTTTCTGATCGCTCATTCCCACTGCCGGCTATTGCATCGCCATGCCAGCCGGCAGTGATCATACACTCTCTTTGGTCTTCGGCTTGGACTATCCGATGGTCATCTTGTTCTTTACACTCTTCACACCGTTTACGTCGTTGGCGAATTTGGTGGCCAGATCCTTTTCGGCTGCGTTTTTCGCCTTGCCACTCAATGTAACTATACCCTTCTTCGTGGTGACCGAGGTATTGAGGGCACTGGTCGAGCGATGATAGAGCAGCGTCATCTTGACCAGGGCGGTGATGGATGCGTCATCAATCTTTCCGACTGCTGTTTGAGCCTTTTTCGATGTCTTTGCTATTGTCATCTCATTTTTTACATCTTTGACCCCTTCGACATCCTTGGCATATTCGGTCGTCAGATCCTTCTGTGCCTGGCTGGTCGCTTTGCCTTGCAGGGTGACGATTCCGCCTGTGGTGTTAACCTCCGTCACGGCGCTCACATTTCGATGAAACAGGAGCATGGTTTTCACTTTCGCAGTGATCCACGCATCCGAGTTTGCCGTGGGGGGTGTACCCTTGACTTCCAGCCTGTTGTCCACACTCTTGACACCGGAGAGGCCTGCTACGGTCTCCTGGGCCAATGACTTGTGGGATTCCTCGGAAACAGTTCCCGTCAAGGTGACTGCGCCATCCTTAGATTCAATCTTAATATCATCGTTCTTGAGATAGGTCTTGAACACAAACGACTTTTGGGCCGATGCTTTGATGCCGTCATCCATCTTGGATGCATGCACGGGCACGCTGATCAGCAGCAGAGCGACAACCGCCATCATCAGAGTTACACGATAGACTACTTTCACTGCATTTCTCCTTGCTTTTAGAGTTTGGGTTACCAGTTCATTCCGTCGGGAGATGTCATTACGAAAAGAATAGAAACTGTCATAATAACCATTGACAGTTCCAATATCTTTTTCATCTGACCATCTCCCTCCGATTTCTTGTTATTACTAAGAACACCTCAAGCCACTTATTTATACTTCCTCCACGTAAAACACTTATCCGGATTCTTAACCCGATGCTCCTTATTGCACGTTGATTTCAAAAAGAACTCTCATATTTGCTTTTGCTGCTTTTGAGTAAAGCTCCTTAGGCGCTGCTTCGTACATTGCCGGGTTTGTCTCGCCATATCCGATTGTGGAAAGCCTCTCCGGTGCAATTCCGCCTTCGTTAATGAGGTATTCCTGGACAGCCTTTGCCCTTCTTTCGCTTAACTTCTGGTTGTAGGCTTCAGTGCCGGCGGCAGAGGTATACCCTGCAACGCGGACTTTGGCTTTAGGATTATCTTTCAGAAGCTGGATATCCTTTTTCAGGATCGTCTGCGCTTCCGGCTTAAGGGTCGACTTATCGAAATCAAAATGCACGTCCTCAAGCGCAAGGATAATAACCTTTCCTTCCGACGCAGCGGCAACGACCTTCTCCTCGACCATCGGCTCACTCGCAAGGACAACGACCTTCTTTGAAGCCATCTCTTGATAACGAGAACAATTTCCGGAGATTATTTTCCCCACAAAAGCGGCCATAGCTGCCGGGGTTGCCAGTTTGTCGGCATTTACGGTATAGCCGCCTATAACGTTCTGCACAACCTGTTCTGAAAGTTCTTTCCCATCGGGGGTATATCCCACCTGAATGGCATAAACGCAGAGCCTGTCGCCGTAATCTGCGTTAACTTTGGTTATGGCCTCCATGACAGTTGCGGGCCTGATGTCATCAACGCCCGGAATGTCAGAAAAATCACTGACAATAATAATGGCTGAATTACCCGGCGCCCCTCTGAGATCGTTGCCTGCCGCCGTAATAGCCTTTCCCATGGGTGTCATACCTTTGACATGTTCGATAGTCTTGATTGACTTTATATAATCTTCTTTAACAAGGGACTTCATTCCATAAATAAGTGCAGTTTCCTGGGACCAGAAGGTCCTGAGCCCTGCGTTCAGCCTGATTTCTGGAATCGTCACTATCATGTTACGTGTAGTAGCTTTCGCAAGTACCAGGCGACTGGATTCGCCAACGGTCTCCGACAGCGGTTCGACTTCCATTTCCGTCTTCTTCGAAGCACTCATGGAAGCAGATTTGTCAAGGAGGACAACGAAATTGTTCGTTTTTTGAACTAATTGCCCTGATTTAATCTGCGGGTTTAGATCAACCGGCCTAAATGTCGCGCAACTGGTAAACAGTACGCAAAACATCAACAAAAAAATTAATCCATAACCGATTCTTCTCATAATATGGTCTCCTTTGCATTTTGGTTGTTAAGATTCATTTATCACTTCCGCTCCGTGCAACTTCTTAATTCGTGGCACTTTCGGGACTATGATATTTCACCGCGTTATGTTTTTCCCCCTCTAAACGGGCCTCCGCCCCTGGATGACTCTGACCAGCACGACAATAATGGCAATGACCAGCAGGATATGAATGACTCCACCCATAGTATAGCCACTCACTAATCCCAACAGCCACAGAATCACGAGAATTACACATATGGTCCAAAGCATTTTCGACTCCTTTCTGCAGCCCGTTCACTCATAGCAACCACCATAACTTGCGACGGCCCAGGTGGACTCAGCTTGAACGCTGGGCTGTCGATATAGCAGCATCTCATTAGCGAATGATGACGGGTGGAAAAAACACACTGATACCCGGCTGTGGAGGCGGCGCATAGATGACCGGCGGCGGCGCATATCCGTAGCCATAAGGCCGGTAATCACGCCTGCCTCGCTCATAGCGGCCGTGGTCATACCCCGGTCCTCTTAGCTCCTTACGGCCGTTGTCATGTCTTCCCTTATCTTTATGGTCGTCCTTCCCGAGGGCAGGCGCTACGTCTATACTGCCGATCATGGCGGCTAAAACAAGCCCCATCATAATCTTGCCCACGATGGATCCAAAATTCCATGCACTTGATGTTTTCATAAAGTCACTCCGTTCTTGGATAGGTTCCAATCGCCTGCTTGGCGACAATCTTTAGTTGTATATTACCGATTATTTCTTCTTGTCTTTTCCAAATCTCCCTGTGCTGAATATTGTGTCCGTAGTCTTCTTCTGTTCATCCGACATACTGGAATAGAGCGCCTCGAAAGGCGGGATGAACTTCTGCAGTTGAGCTAAATGCGCTTCGGTAATTTGACTGTGTAATTTCATATGCTCAACAGCGTTCATCGTCTTGGTGCCTTTTGCCCTCTCCTTGGCAACGGTGTCGGTAAGGGCGTCCATGTCTTTTGCATTTTCCCGCATCACCCCGGTAAGGTTATTCCATAATTCCGTCTGGGCCTCGGTGATCTTTAGCACGCCTTGAAGCTGTTTGATCCGGGCCTCGGTTTGCTCGACAGCAGATGTCTTAGCAACTGCCGGCGATTTCTTCTTGCCTGAGGCTGCAAAGGAAATATTTGCATTGACTAAAAAGATAGTGGATAGAAACGCCACCATCACAACAACGAGTATAACTGGTAAAGCCTTTTGTTTCATGATCCGTCTCCTTATAAGTTTAATCTTCATAGCGCTTACACACGCGAAGAGGTTATATGCCACGTTAAAATGTCTGGTAGGCTGCTTTCACAGCTCTTTACTTTTTCAGTTTGGTAAATTTCGAACCTTCAATCGTAGCGCCGGCCATAAGCCCTTTCTGACCAAAGACAAACCCCACAACGGGTTGCTTGAATTTTGTCGTGTTTAAAGATTCATCGGCCCCGATATTTACCAAGGTTACCTTGGCATCAACGCCCGCTTGCCAGTTCTTGCTCGTTCGGAATTTTTTCAATGCCGCATCGTTCATGAAGACAAGGATGATGTCCTTCTCCTGGGCTCCGATCTGAGCGCCGAAAGATCCGGCAGCGATGTTATAGTAGCCGACCGTTTTCCCGCTGATCCTTAAGGCTCCCTCGCCATACTCGGCACCTACCACAAGCCCGCCCTGTATGACCTTAGGGATGATAAGGACACCCTTGGCGGCGTTAAGAAACTCTTTTGCACCCTTGACTTCCTTGACAAATCTATCAAGGGATGCATTTACATTGGCATCGATCTCACTGGCCGTGGCCGCATAAGAGATCACCGGGAAGCTTCCTATAATCAACGCCATGCATACGATAAAAAACATTCTAACTTTTGCTTGTTTCATTTTTTTCTCCTTTTATTTTGATGTGCTGGTAATAAAATTGTTTATTCAGGCCGATGGCGTCCCCTTGTTCAACTACCCAGGACATTCTTGACCTGGCCGATCTTTTCCTGAACTTTGCCGGCTATCTTTTCACCGGCGCCTTCGGCTTCCATCTCGGGATTATCGCTGAGTTTCCCGGCGACCTCTTTGATCTTACCCTTCACTTGGTGAAACGTGCCCTCCGCCTTGTCCTGCGTACTTGATTTCATGGTCTTCCTCCTTTAGAATCTTGATTTATCGTCATTTTATATGCCATTATGGATGTATGTAAGCTGGAGCCACAGATTGGATTATATTTCCAGCGTCCTGCAAAGGTCCTAATGGCTTCGTTTGAATGTCTTCCGTGTTAATAAAGGGCCGACCTCCTACCGGGTCTCTGTAAGTGACAACAGCATCAACAATAGTGATTAAACCCCGGAATTCCCATCCGGTGGATATCGTCTCCCGCTTGAAACTGAACAGATCCAACCAGAAATTTCCTGTCCGCTTCGCTTCCAAATTGGAAGGCGTAATTTGATAAGCCGTGCATCGGTCCTTGCTTGCTATACATTTTTGAATACCGGGGGCTAAATCCTCTTTTTTGATAGAGGGAGTCGGCATGAATACGTTGATGACGTCTGTTGCGTTCATGATTCTGATATTTGGTACTGCATAAGGATCAAGTCCCATTTTTTTCAGTTCTGCCACAGTGGTTATGCCAGGAGTTATTTTTTCGTAGTCCAATCTGCAGCTATGAAAATCAGTCCATGGCGACCTGACCGTTGCCTTGCCGGTCGGCAGGAGATTCGCGCAGCTCATGATGAGAAGTGAAATTAAATTGAAGCATGTTTTCATAAATTATTCCTCCTTCTCGGCGCCCATGCGTTTGAACTCCGCTAAATCTCCTCCATCTCCGCCGGGTGAAACAACGGTGTGGAATACCCTTTCACAGGGCTCTTTGAGAAGGTTCATCGCCCCCCGGAGCACTTTAAAATGCTCCGACTTCAGGTGGGTCATAAGGCTTTCCTTGGTATCCCATTCTTGAAGAAGAAAGAGGCGATTCTTATCCTCGATACTCTCGCAGAAGTCGCAGCGCTTGCATCCTTTCTCCATCCTTATGAAACCAGACAGTGAAGTAATCGTCTGTGACAACTCCATGCGCTTCTCAGAAAGGACCTTCATTCTTATGATTACAAGGATCATAGAAATGGTAATAGCAATTGGCCTGCCAATAGCCGAAAGAAAAGCATAAGTTTTGATTCATTCTTTAATAACAGGTGCTTAGATTAACAAGAGACAATAGCAGAAGAGTATGAAATGATTCGTTTAGCCTCAGTATTTGGTGGAACCTCAACATACTGAGGGATACTTTGCATGGAGGAATATATGATACTACGTCGTCGCGAACAAACTGGAAGGCCACTGGGGAATATGAGGTTTACTAACCAATTAGAACATAAGCTGTCCAGAATTCTGATACCTCAAAAAGGCGGCAGGCCAAAGGAGGTTGACAATAGCCGGCATGTTTTCCCCATACATATACCGTATCGATCAGGGCGAGATCATGGCGGTCGGCAAAGATCCGATGGATCACTTTGCTCACACACAAAAAACTCTTGCTGATTTTCATGCCTGGGCCTGCGAAATGGTCACAGGCGACTTCGCGTGCCGATGACTCAGAAGACCTTGTTTTTAATGGCTGTGAGTCGAGGAGTACTTGCAAATGGAAAAGGAAGCTGATACAAAAAAAGAACTCATTGAAGGTCTGGTGGATCTGCGTCGGCAACTCGCTGAGAAACCACAGTCCCATAAGGGATGAACTCGGTCAATAGGTCGCTCAAGGCATCACTGAGAGCAAGGAGACAGAAAATGTCTAGGAAACGAACCGTAACAAAATCGGAGGAATACTCAGAGAGTATCATCAACACCGTACGCGAACCCTTAATCATTCTGGATCAAGATCTCAGGGTGGTC
>PLMX01000093.1:0-652 GCA_003142635.1 Syntrophaceae bacterium
ATCTGCGAGAACTGCGGCAATGTCTTCAGGATCGAGTTGTTGAAAATCGGAGACGACTACAACGATTTCGGCCACAGATATTGTCCTTACTGCGGTCTTCTGACCAATGAATGTTAATCATCAAAAAAACAAAGGTGATCGTATGCAGAACATATCCGATCTACCAGCCGTGCCATGTTTCAAATATCAGGACGTAGCAATAGGTCTGGGACACGGACGCGGCAGAAGGATAACCGAGCACGATGTAAAGTATGTCGAAAACCGCGGAGACCGACCTCCTGCAGGATACGCTTTTGTATACAGCCTCAGGGGATCCGATTATGATTTCGGGAAACCGGTCACCGTTGAGAGGGGGGTTGTCGTCAACTTCTGCGGACGGATTTTTTCAAAAGAGGAAATCCTGAAGCCCGAGGAAGACTTCTTACCCATAAAGTACTTCTGTTACGAGTAAGAGATACATCTTAATGCTAGCCAACATTCTACACGCCATAAACGGCGTAGACCCGCAGGAAATTCCCTATAAGCCGCACCCGTCGTTCGTCGGTGCTGAAAACAGATGCCTGCGAGCGACTGTATACTGGCGTACGGGAATCCCGCGAACGCTCGCCGATCGGGCACAAAGTCTTTCATGCGAGCACAAAGCGCTGAGAGA
>PLMX01000093.1:680-3273 GCA_003142635.1 Syntrophaceae bacterium
CGCTACCTGCTGCAGATTGAGCCGGTCGTACAGAAAGCCTTTGAAGAACTATTGGAAGGCGAAACGTACCTCGAAAAATTGATAAAGTGCTGTTTCCTGATGAAAGGGGCCGAATTGACGCAGTGTGTTCTTCTCTTCAAGAACAAGAATACGTCCGCGTACATGGATTTCCTTCTTGGCTATGACTGCAAGACCGACTTTCTGGAAATTCTGTCGGCTTCATCTTCACAGGGAGACCTGATTACACCTCTTGAAGACCAGTTCACCGGCTTATACAGAGCCGGCATTGAATGGTTTGAAAAAGTGGAGGAATGTGCGAATTCCTCCATACTGCCGCCGCGTTCTTTCTCCCGTACTTCCTGGCAGTGCTCCTACTGTTCCTATGGCAACTTATGCCGGCAGGATGAGGGTAAATTCACAAACCCGCTGCCCATGCCATGGTCTTCTTTGGTACGGCGGGTATCAAACGGGATGTCAACATGTATCAGGCAAGAATAAAGGAAGAATTGTGGAGACGCGGTCATGGAGATATCGATCCCCGGCATATCGAAGCTTATATGAGACTTGAATATGGCACGTTGGATCATCTGACCGCTGAAAAATTTCGCTACGAAATCGGCGTCTGCATTGCATGTGTATTGCAGGATGGTGTTATCAATGCCGAAAGCCTGGCCAGATCTTTTGGCCTAAACCCAAAAAAACGAGGTCTATGAATACTGTTGATAATGCAATTGCTGAGGTAATTAAACTCGACGAACAGGACAAGTTTATCCAAGACAACATTGGAAAAGACGGATTGCTGATGGGTAAAGACGGCATAGAGGTTGTGACGATGCATTTTGATTACCCAGAGGTAAAGGGAACTGTTGCTTTGCGAAGATCAGGATCCGGTGCCGAAATATGGGTAAACGGAAAGTGCATCGGGCTTCTCGATCTTTTTCATCTGTCCGACGTATCCGAGGAAACAGGGGAAAACCCCTATTTCCAAATCGCGGTGGACGATCCATTTGGCATCGGCGAAAACGTTGCGTTCTTAAAATTTAAGGAAGCAAAGATTGAATTTTTGTCGGAGTGGCCCTTTGCATCGGAAAAACCGCTTTGGGTCTGTAAAGATGAGTAACTATGCTGAATTTCAACAGCGAAAACCACCTCTATACGTGGAACGGTTCACCAGTCCCGTCCGTGACGCAAGTCATCGGCACGTGGACGAAGATCGCCGTCGGCAGGAGAGAGTATTATTATTCTCCCTATACCGGCGACATCGTTGAACCGGAGATAATGGAAAAAGCGTCCGACTGGGGTATAGCCGTTCATCAGGTTGTCGCGATTGTTTTGAGCGGCGACAACATTGACGAAACCGAAGCGCCCCCGGAGCTCGTGGAAGTAAGGAACGAAGTCAGGAAGTGGCAGGATATATATAAGCCGGAAATAGTCTCTGTAGAACAACCTTGCTANNAGCGAGACCGTTGGAATACAGACTGCGGCGTACTGCCAGATGGTGTACGGCAGATACGTCAGGAGATGGCTCATGAAGATATCCAAGCCGCGAGACCCGATAAAATTGGAATTCACGGAGATCAAGTCTCATTTCGTGTCAGACTGGTCCGTGTTTCTATCCCTGTTAAACGTCTACAACTACAGGCTCGCCCCAGCAGCGTAATAAAAATTAATCAAATTCAGAGGCTCCTATTTCCATGTCGGATGATCTTCATCTACATGGAACGGTATGCCCGAACAAATGAAAGGTGGAATCATGTGCAAAGCAATAAAAGAAGAGGGTTTATGGGAAGGTGCGGAGATTATTTTCTCTTACACGAGGGCCCAGGCAATAGAAGACGGAGTCCTTGTCGACCTGTCAGGGCCGTTTTCAATCGACACCCGAGTTTTCAAGTATCCGGTAGCCTGTACCTCCGCGGTATGGCAGCTCATTGAGGATGCCCATGAAAAATCGGGACAGGAATATGGGGCAACCGTATGGGATATCTGCTTCATGGCCGTCAACTGCCAAATAAAGCAGATAGATCCTTCGACAGTATTGTTCAGGGTCGGCATCCCTCTGGGCGGGAANNCAGAGTCGGTATCCCTCTAGGCGGGAAGGAGCATACATTGAAGATCGTATGCGGCCCCGGAGATGACGGAAAACCCGTAATGACGGTAATGCTGCCTTACGAAGACTGAGCGGTTCGGGATGGAAAACAGAATAATCGTTGTTGTCCGCGGCGGCCTTGTCCAAGCCATATACTCGAGTAATCCGCATGACGTTAACGTTGACGTACTGGATTACGACAACATGCAAGTGGAAGACGATCCGGATGAAATTCAACGCATGAAGATCCTGGAAATAGAAACAGACAGCTTGACGGCGATTTATTAAGGTTTCGCGTCCGGCTGGACAGTGTTTCTTTATCTTCAAAAAAAACAACAAATACATCTGAAGGCGCCCGTTTCGACTACGGAGGATTTCCCTTCGGCCGAAGCGGTCCGCCTGGAAGGAGAACATTATGAAAGCATGGATTCGCTATCGCAAAGGCGGCCCCAACGACGGATCGCTGTGCATATATGCGGAGACACGCGGGAAAGCAAGAGCCATTGC
>PLMX01000056.1 GCA_003142635.1 Syntrophaceae bacterium
GGCTTCCCGTACAACTGGGCCTTCGACTTCATCGCCACATCCTTTTGATCCGTTCCTTCAGGGAGTTCTGCCCTGCCGTGGACGGCACTTACGGCCATTACGGCTCCTGCCAGGGCGCCGCAAGTGTCTCCGAAAAGCCCTATGCCGCCGCCAAACCCGGTTGCGACCTTCTTGACTGCCGGAGGCAATCCCGTATCGACACAGCTTAGAACCGCTTCGGTGACGCATTCCGCACAGTTATACCCTAAAGAAAAGTTCTTGCGGGCACGCTGACGGATTTCCTCTATCTTCTCCTCTTTTGTCATTGATCCTTCCTCCTTCTTTAAGAAATCTTTTATAAGGCACTTTCCTCAGAACATTTCCGCCATGGCCGCCTCCCGGTGGGACATGTATGTCCGGAGGGCTTATTCATGGGCGAATGATAGCACCATCTATTTGCCGAAATAGCAATACGGAAAAATTACGCATAATATGACTAGGTGAATTAAGTATTATTGACATATTCGTATTAATGCAATTATAGAGATAAGAGATGAGACCTCAGATTGGCTTTCCTGTTTTTCAATCTTAGTTTTTTTCTGATATTATTCCGGTGTACTTCGACTGTTCTGGCTGATACCTTCAGCAGCTTTGCTATTTCCTTTGTCGTGCGTCCTTCTTTTATAAAATTGATGACCTTGATTTCCGTTGGCGTGAGACTGGGATATTTCGAAGAGAGGTTGCGGAGGAACGGGGAAACGATTTCATTCAGATTCCTCTCGAGTATTTCTAATTGATTCAATTGATGGCTGTCAATATGGGTCATCTTTAGATTCTCGATGTACGGGAGAATCAACTCCCTCATGTTGCAGATAACCTTTTCTTCAAGCTCCGCTTTGTCTTCCTCCCTGCGCTTGAGGAGGACAGTTAGTGCCGTATTCGCATCTTCCAGATTCCGGGACTTTTCTTCCAGCTCCCGCTCTCTTTTTTTCAAAGCCTCTTCCATCTTCTTGCGTTCGGTAATATTACGGGCAATGCCGTGGATTGAAACCTGTCTGCCATTTTCCCTCATGATGCGGGCGCTAACCTCCACCCAGACTGCTTCGCCGTCTCTTGTAAAGGTAAGGAATTCCTGAGGGCTTTGCACTTCTGTATCGCCTGCTTTCTGGCGAATAAGCTTTCGGACAACGGGCACATAATCCTGATCCAATAGATTCTCTATACTGAGTCCCACAAGCTGCTCAGGCTCGTAGCCGTATGTTTTGGATGCGGCGGCATTGCAGGACAAGATTTTACCGTCGAAATCCAGGATAAAAATTATGTCATTGGCATTTTCGAATAGTTCACGGTACTTCTGTTCTGACTGGCGCAGCGCTTCCTGGGCCCGCCTTCTTTCAGTTATATCTGTAACTATCTCAACTATACCGATAAGAGATTCTTTTTCATCCCGTACGGGATAGCTGCGTAAAACCCAATTTTTCTTGTAAGATGAAAAATCGACTACTTCCTGAGGTTCACCCGTCTTGAGAGTTTTTACGGCCGGGCAAATACGGCATGCCCTGCTTCTTTTGTGAAGCGCTTCATAGCAGTATTTCCTATTCAATTTGCGGGGCGCCAGATTAAATTGATTATGCATGGCTTTATTAGCCCAGATCACCCGTAAATCCGTATCAAGGTACAGGACGAGTTCAGTCATGGCATCCAGAATAACCGATTTCTCCTGCTCCGATTTTCTGAGCTTTTCAAACAGAGGGAGGTATTTCTTTTCGATTTGGCGGGTCGACAAATTTGATTTGTCGGGCTCACTTATTTTTTTCATCTATGCCTCTGATTACAATTATGCATCGTCTTTCATCTTTTGATTACGCCGGTTTTTCTTCCGACAGTTTTTCCCCTAACGCTAATCGGCAGACGTCGCTGATCATGAAATTCTTCATGCCCGCCTCCCGTACCTTTTTATTGAGAGATGCGAAGCACATGGCGCAGAGATAGACCATCGCCTCGGCGCCGTGATCCTTCGCATCGTTGATGTTCTTCTCCCGAAAGGGCTCGAAGTTCTTTCCCCTTGGGAAGAGCTTCAGCCCCGGGCCCGCCACCTCCCCGCCGCAGCATATGGCATCGATGCCGTCGTACTGCCGCTTTACCCTCTCCACCCCGATGAGGTCGAAGATTTCGTCCACCAGGTAATCCTTCTCGGGCGTATACCGGGAGGCGCAGGGACGCTGGTAGGCGACCTTCATGTCGAGTTTTCTGACTTTGCTTTTATTTTCTTTGAGATAGTCCCTGAGGTATTCAAAAAGGTGAACAGGCAGGAAGGGAACCTTAATGCCGTATTCGGGCGCAATGCCTTTAAGGGCGGCATAGCAGTCGTCGTGCACGAAGACGATTTCCTTTGCCCCGGACTTGGCCAGGTTGTCCACCATGGCCTGCAGACGATTACCCATGATCGATTCGTCTCCCATATGGGCGAAGAGGACATTGCAGAAGTAGTGCTTACCCTTGAGCAGCGGCATCGTCTCGAAGAGTTGTCCCTGAATCGCCCACGGCATGTTACCCTGCATAACGCAGATGGACATTGCCCGGTCTTTGGGCTCCACTGGTCTCGGCTCTCCTTCGGGTTTGAACCTCTCAGCCATCTGATCCCGCAGGGCTCTATCCGTAAAATCTCCCGCTTCTTCCAGCCGCTTCAGGATCAAGTCGAAAGGGCGGGCTCCTTTTGGGCAGTATTCATTACAGGCGATGCATGTCACGCAGTCCTTCAGCCACGCAACCTTTTCACCTTGCGCCAGTTTCTTAAATTCCCTGCTCCCGCTTTCCCGGTCGAAATCCAGGTAGCGACAGAGATTGAGACACTCGCCGCAATAATCGCATTTATCTTCGTGAAACATAAATTCTCCTTACTAATCAGAGTGGTGCCCCAATCTGCTGCAGCTTATTACACATTGAGGCCGTTAAGTTGTTGAGTTATTACCTATCAGAAAAAGGTCTCTGGCAATAGCATTTTAGCCCTGCAACTTGTATAGTCCTGTCTGCACGGCTACTTTTCATTTTTCTTAGTCTTGCATTTATTGCAGAACCCGTAAAATTGTATTAAATGATTAATGATTCTGAAATTATACTTCTTGGATAACCCGGCTTCCGTCTTTTTCAAGAGGGCCAATTCCTCATCGATAAAGTCCGCGTAGTCAACGATACGGCCGCAGCCCGTGCACACCAGGTGATGGTGGTGCGCCCCTCCCCGGTGACTTTCGGATATCTCGTATCTCGCCCTCCCGTCGCCAAAATCAAACTTATAGACCAGACCGGTAGTTACAAGAACCTCCAGAGTTCTGTAAACGGATGTCAAACCAATAGCAGGATAGGCGGGATGAACTTTGATATAGATATCTTCCGCGCTCAGATGATCCTCCGCCCCTGCCAGGACATTCATGATGGCCTCACGGCCCTGGGTGATCCGGTAGCCGTATCCCTTAAGTTTCCCACGCAACAGCGGCGGCTCCTGTCTGCTCTTCATTAATCATTCCCCCTATTGTTAATAGAATTCATTTTCATTTACTCCTTGCAAAAGCGTCTGTCAAGGATTAATATTGGAGCGTGAGAGTCTACCTTCACGTTCACCTTCCGTCCACTATCAGAAATCAATCAGTTGACTGAAGAAGAGCGCTATCCGAAATACACGCAATATTTAATTAGTTTTTATTCAATTCATTACTGATGATTTTCTTATTGAAGGGTGTTTGAGAATCTCTGATTTAGGTTTTTATGCGGTTATAATCATTCTGTTATTGATAGCTGAAAATGGTCGTTCATAGTAAATACAATGAAGATGAATAGGGGGGATAGGATGGTGAGTTTACTTTTTAGATTCGATGAGCTTCCTGGCCAGCACTGGTATACCTGAAAGCAATTCCTCTTCCTGCCCTGACGAACACTTGAGGGTGCCGAGACCCAGGGTTCCCATCGTTTTTATATCCGTGCGCTTTGCCTGGAGAACATATGAATTTCCCAGCATGGCAAGACGTCCTGTCACAGCTTGATTTGCCGCAAGCCATTTTCCGAGTTCTACGATCTCTTTATCGTCCACCAACCCTGAGTGCTGCAGTTTCAATTCCTGCATGACCTGCATCATATTTTCACGATTAACCAGGGAAAAACGGCCCACTATGAAAAGTTCCTCACGGAGGGCGTCAGTAAGAATGAGTGCAACAACACTGAGACGCTCGACGGTATCAAAATCATAGACTACAAGTTTAGTCTTGTCTGTTGCCGGCGTTTCCATTTGCAACTCATGTTCCAGTTTCTTCTCAAACTCCTTACGCTTATCGGCAGCCCCTAACTCAGGCTGCGGGATAGGGGCAACTTTTGCGATAACTCTTGGGGTTTCCGTATCCTTCTTCATTTCAGGTACGGGTTGTTTGACTATAGTCTCCGGCAGTCTTGCGGCAGGGAGTGATGGCGGTACAGATTCCTCAACAGGAGCCTTTGCTTCCAGGGATTCTTTCGCCAATTCGGGCGTTGCAGGGGCAATTTGAGGGGCCGGAGGCGGAGCCAAAGCGAGCTTGATTTCAGGAGATGCAGGCGTCTTTGTCTCTACTCCGGGCAAAAGCCGCCCTTTGCGAATGGCCGTTGCCAGCAAATCCCCTTTAGCATCATAGAATAATTTCCTGTATAGATTTTGGAGAAGTATTTTGCTATGTTTTATGTTTAGATCTCGCGAGGTAGTAACAAGGTGGGTGTCTGAAGCCGTATATTGCGTGCCTGTCTCAATATTGATCAGTACAATTTTGAACGTTATACTAGCCGGGACACTCCTTATAATAATTATGGCATAGTCGGCATATAATGCCTTGCCGGCTTCACTTAGTAATGCATAGTCTTTTTTCACCCACCAATACTGTTCGGAATCCGTCGCCCGTGGTCCTACGACAGCCTGTACATCTTCTTTGGGTACCACTTCATATACGCCCGTCGCCCGCAGATATTGATCAACAGCAGCAATCCTATTCCTTTCCCATTCATCGCTTGGTATTGCGTAAGGATAGCGGTGGTCTCGTTTCTCTTCGGAAATGACCTGCACAAAGACCCGCAGCTTAGCGGTAGGAGGCGGCGGTGGGATTGCATTTAGGCGCACCGTCGAGCAGGCATTGAGGCAAATGGATGCCACGAGCGCTGCGATGACAGAAGCCCTTCTCAGAAACCTGCCATTGATATTTTGGCCATCGTTTCGCATATCGGTTTTTAGCTATTACCTCGGCAATTAAA
>PLMX01000066.1 GCA_003142635.1 Syntrophaceae bacterium
GCTGCATTGAAAGACATAAAAATATCCAGTATTGAAGACTCAGAGCTTAGGATGGCTTTGGCAATTTCCTCCCTATTGCACGGAATCAGTTTAATATAATATTATGAACAAAATGCAGATAATTGGGGTGATTTACCGTCCTGTAGTATTTACATTTCTGGTAAATACATAGTATTCTGCGCTCCGTAATTGGAAAAAGATTTCTTCCGCATCATATGTGAGGTAGAAGAAATAATTAGAAGAATGAGGTTTATTATGACGGGTAGAAAGTACAAATTTTCGTGGGATCTTTTGGGAGATATTGCATTAGGGCGCCCCAATCTTGGCCCAACCACACGCCTCGAAGTGTATCGCCTCATGCAGTTTACCTTCAGAGATGTTATGGAAAAGCACTTGGGAACGGAAAAAACAGATCAGATCTTTTATGAAGCTGGCAAACTGGCAGGTATCGAGTTTTACAAAAAAATCTTTTCGGACATTAAAGACTTCAATGGGTTTGTAAAGAAACTCCAGGATACACTCCGTGAAATGGGAATCGGCTTACTTCGTGTTGAGAAAGCAGACATGGAGAAGGGGTCCTTCATTCTGACTGTTTCTGAAGACCTTGACTGTTCAGGATTGCCCGAGCTGGGTTACGAGGTCTGTACCTATGATGAGGGTTTTATTTCCGGACTTCTTGAAAGCTTTACCGGCAGTGCATTTAAGGTTAAGGAAGTTGACTGCTGGTGTACTGGTGACAGGACATGCCGCTTTACTGCTGAAGTGATTAACTAATATCAGTACCCTTGTTCGCATATATAGGTCGAAAACATGGCGTCTGAGAAAGAGCATGACATACTTGATGAGCTTTCGAGGCTTTTACTGGACACCATAATGCTTGCCAAGCCGCCTCAGGTCCCTGCCCGTTTTGCATCGGTTGATTCCCTTCAAGCCTTTTATACCAACCTTATATCGCTGAGAGATTTTTTGTATGCCGCATCGAATGGTGATCTGTCAAATCATGTTCCTTTTAAAGGATATATCGCAGGCACACTCAAGACGCTCCAAGCGAATCTTAAGCATATTACGTGGCAGACAAAGATGATCGCTTCAGGTGATTTTACGCAGCGGATAGAATTCATGGGGGAGTTTTCCGAGTCGTTCAATACAATGGTTATACAGCTTGACCAGACATTGAAGGAACTTGTGAGGAAGGAAACAGAATTAAGTCAGGCGAACCAGGAGCTGCTCAAAGAAATCAGTATCCGGAAACAGGCTGAAGCTACCCTGCGGGAGAGCGAGGCGCGGAACCAGATATTGGTGAAAAACACAAGTGATGTTGTCTTCAATTTTGACGACACAGGGTATATCACATTCGTAAATCCGGCGACTTTCCGCATTTCTGGATATAAAGAAGAGGAGATTATTGGAAAACATTATGCGACATTGATCCGCCCGGATATGCGTGACGAAGGCATTAAGTTCTTAGGTCGTCAGTTCATTAAAGAACGAAAAAAGAATGTATATTATGAATATCCCATTATCACGAAAGAGGGTCATGAGGTCTGGCTTGGGCAAAATATTCAGATGATCGAGGAAGATGGCCGTATAATAGGATTCCACTCAGTAGGCCGCGACATCACCGACCGCAAGCGGGCGGAAGAAGCATTGGAGGAAGCATTGCGGGAGAGTGAATCCCTTTCAAAGTCCCTGATTGACTATATGCATGACGCCGTGCTCATCCTCGACTGGAACGGGTCCATCCTTTTCGCCAACCGGGAGGCGGCAAAGATCATCGAATATGAGCGGCCTGAAGAATTTATCGGTCACAATATGGTTGAATATCTTCACCCCGATTACTTTCAGAAAGCAGCAGAGGATCTCGAAGCGGTCAAGGCCGATAAAATGGGATTTCTTTCTGAATACCAACTGTCTTCAGTGACGGGGCGGCACATTTGGGTGGAAAGCATTGGGGGAAAGATCATTTTCCGTAACGCTTCTGCGAATCTTGTCTGCATCAGGGATATCACCGAGCGCAAACAGGCCGAGGAAGAACTTCTGCGGACTCTTGAAAGTCTCAGGAAGGCCGTTGGTGCGACCATACAGGTCATGGTGTCCGCCGTAGAAGCAAGAGATCCCTATACAGCAGGTCATCAGCTCCGGACAGCGGACCTCGCCCGAACCATTGCCACGGATATGGGATTAACCCAGGATACAATTGACGCCATCCGTATGGCGGGTTCCATTCATGATATCGGGAAACTATACGTCCCTTCCGAGATATTGACTAAGCCGTCAAGACTTACAGATATCGAGCTTTCCCTGATTAAAGAACACTCTCAAAGAGGATACGAGATGCTGAAGGATGTAGAATCGCCCTGGCCCCTGGCGGAGATAATCTACCAACACCATGAACGGATGAATGGTACTGGCTATCCAAGAAATTTGAAAGGGGATGACATTCTCATGGAGGCCCGCATTTTGGCTATCTCTGACGTTGTGGAATCTATGGGTTCTCACCGTCCATATCGTCCTTCCCTGGGTATTGAGGCAGCCCTTGAAGAGATTGAGAAGAATAGAGGAACGCTTTATGATACAGGTGCAGTAGATGCATGCTTGAGAGTATTCCGGGAAAAAGGTTATCAACTGGAAAGGACTTGATTTTAAATGGTAGTCCCCCGATGCAGATTTACCTGTCTGAGAGATCTTGCACATGAATAAGAAACGTTTTTTTTATTCACTACCGTTTATTCTTCTGCTGATCGTCGCTGTTGTCGGCTGGTTTACCACGGACTATCTCGGCAATCAAGCCCAGCAGGAAATCATCGGAGAAAGCCAAGCTTCAGTATTAACCCTGTCCACCTATTTATCCTCTACATTCACAACCATCGAAGGGGCCGTTAAATCCCNNCAGTATTAACCCTGTCCACCTATGTATCCGATACATTAAAGAACATCGAAGGGGCCACTAAATCCCTGGCCGGATCTCCTCGGATCCCTCCCGCATTGATGTCTAAAAGGGATCAGGATATCGAACAGGCCAATATCGTGTTAGACAGAGACAATTCCGCTTTTAACGCTTCCGTGTCCTACCTGATGACTGCCGGTGGCATGACAGTGGCATCCTCCAACCGTAAAGATCCAGACAGCTTTGTAGGAAAATCCTATCGTTTTCGNNAAAGAGGGGTTTCTATGCCAGCTGCCCGGTTCAGAATCGTCTGAGTAAAGTGCTTGGCGTGGTCACGATGAAAAAGGATATTGACGAGATGGAGACCTTTTTCAGCCAATACCCCTTTTGCTTTCTCATCAGCCCGGAGGGCATTATTTTTCTCTCCAGTTCACCGGCAATGGTTCTAAGAAGTCTCTGGCCGCTGGACAAAACAGTACAAGACAAACTGATTGCCTCCCAGCAATTCGGCAATAAGCTCTCTGAAACCGTTTTTAAAAAGGAAATTGCCGATGGCATGGAAGTCACGTTAGAGGGAAAGGATTACTTGGTCTCCAGGATGGTGATTGGCAGCGACGGATGGTCGATTGTGCTGCTGACCCCGACAGGTCGTATCAGGGTTTACCAATTGATCGGCATTCTGGCAACGATTGGCGTATGCTCATTGATTTTGATCTTTTCAGGCATTATCTATGTCATAAACCGATCCAGAGAGGCCATTCGGCAAAGTGAGGAACTTTACAAGGCGCTTGCCGAAAAATCCATCGCCGGTGTTTATGTGGTGCAGGACGGCAAGTTCCGTTTCATTAATGCCAATGCGGCATCCTATGCAGGCTATACAAGGGAAGAGCTGTTGGGCCAGGAAGCAAGTCTATTGGTCAGCCCGGAAGACATGGAAAAAGTAAAACAAAATGCTAAGGCCATGCTGCGTGGTGAAATAAGTTCCCCTTATGAATTCAGGA
>PLMX01000129.1:0-3773 GCA_003142635.1 Syntrophaceae bacterium
TTTTTCCGGCAGATGCGTGAGTTGATTGAGAGGGGTTACCTCTATATCGCCCAGCCGCCCCTCTTCAAGGTAATGGACCGCAAGAAAGAACTCTACATCAGCAACGAAGAGGAAATGAAGGATTACGTCCTCGATAACGGGGTAAGCAAGCTTTCCCTCCTCGTGGGTAATGGGAACAGCATCACGGGCAACCGCCTCCTCGGTCTCATTAAGAAGGTGATGAAGATCGAAACAGTGCTTAACCGTTTTGAGAGGGAAGACAAGAACAAGACGGTCATGCGCATATTAGCAGCCGATCCAGCCTTCTCGCCTAATGACTTCAAGAGCGAAAAGGCCCTTCTTAAAGTTGCCAAACGAACCAGCAGGGCCATCGGAGAAAGGCTGGTGGACTGCAGGCCTGATACTGACCCGGAATATGACGACGGTTACAGGCTCATTCTCGATTACCGGATGAAGGGGCAGATATTTACGACAGTCCTTGACCGCGAGATATTCAAATCACCGAGATTTATCGAAATCAAGGAGCTCCTCAATCAGGTGAGCGCCATCGGTGAACCGCCCTACATGGTGGTTACGGACGACGAGGAAAAGGGCAAGAAGGAACTCGCAAGCATGACGGCCCTCGTGGAATATGTGACGGCGATGGGGCAGAAGGGGCTTTCCATCCAGCGCTACAAGGGTCTTGGCGAGATGAACCCCGAGCAGCTCTGGGAGACCACCATGAACCCGGACAAGAGAACCCTCCTCCAGGTCAAGCTGGAAGACTATGTCACCGCCGACGAAATCTTCACCACCCTTATGGGAGACCATGTGGAACCCCGCAAAGACTTCATCTACAAAAACGCCCTCTACGCCTCGAACCTGGATGTGTGAGGATATATTGTCCTTATGAAAACGATTGAAAATCACGCAAAATGCGGAGACTGTTTGGAAGTTCTAAATGAATATCCGGATGAATTCTTTAGCTGTTTCTAACTTCCCCACCGCCAGTGTCAAGGACATAGCCGCGTTTGAAATTCCCGCATTTTATCCCGCCAAAAAGGCAAAAAATAACGCGACTTTTGCGGTAAAAAATGGTATAAGTTTTCACAGAACACCTGCCATGTTAATGCTTGAAATTGCAGGTGTTTTTAGAAGCGAAAACGCATAGTGAGGACTTGAAAATATGGAGCAGCTTTTCCAGAAGAACATCCCCATCAATATCGAAGATGAAATGAAGAAATCCTATATGGATTACGCGATGAGCGTGATCATTGGCCGCGCCATCCCGGACGTGCGGGACGGCATGAAACCGGTCCATCGCCGGGTGCTTTTCGCCATGTCGGAAATGGGAAACGTCTGGAACAAGGCCTATAAGAAATCCGCCAGGATCGTCGGAGATATCATCGGTAAGTATCACCCCCACGGCGATACCGCCGCGTATGACACCCTTGTCCGCATGGCCCAGGATTTCTCCATGCGCTATCCCCTGATTGACGGTCAGGGAAATTTCGGGAGCGTCGACGGAGACCCGCCTGCGGCGATGCGTTACACGGAGATCCGCATGGCGAGGCTTGCAGAGGAGATGCTTGCCGACCTTGAAAAAGAAACAGTAGATTTTGTTCCGAACTATGACGCCTCCATGGAAGAGCCCACCGTACTGCCTGCGCGTATGCCTGCGCTTCTGCTCAACGGCACTTCCGGAATCGCCGTGGGTGTGGCGACAAACATTCCTCCTCATAATTTAAGCGAGCTCATCGACGGAACAATCGCCCTGATACGCAATCCGGAGATCACGGTTCCAGGACTGATGGTTCATATCAAAGGCCCTGATTTCCCGACGGCCGGGTTCATCAACGGGAGGGACGGGATCGTCTCCGCGTATACTACGGGGAGGGGTTCCATACGCATGAGGGCCAGGTCGAGCATCGAGAGAAACGCGAGGAACGACCGTGAGAGTATCGTCGTGACGGAACTCCCCTACCTCGTGAATAAGGCCAATCTCATCGAGAAGATCTCCGAGCTCGTGAAAGAGAAGAAGCTGGAGGGCATCTCCGATCTCAGGGATGAATCGGACCGGGACGGGATAAGGATCGTCATAGATTTAAAGAAGGACGAGCCCTCCGGCGTGATCCTCAACCAACTGTACAAGCATACACAGATGGGGACGAGCTTCGGGGTCATCATGCTGGCCATCGACCGCAACCAGCCGCGGGTCCTCAATCTTAAAGAAGTCCTCCAGAAATTTGTGGACTTCCGCAAAGAGGTCATCACGCGCAGGACGATCTTTGATCTCAGGAAAGCAAAGGAACGGGCCCATATCCTCGAAGGACTCATCATCGCCCTTAACAATATCGATGCCGTAGTTCAGCTCATCAAGAAATCCAAGAGTCCCCAAGAGGCGGCGCAGGCCCTGATGGAAAAGTTCGGCCTGTCGGAGATCCAAGCGCGGGCTATCCTCGACATGCGCCTGCAGAGGCTTACAGGTCTCGAGCGTGCCAAGATCGATGATGAGTACGCGGAACTCACCCGGCTGGTTGCTCAATTACAGGGGATTCTCGATGACCCCAAGAAGGTGCTTGATATCATTGTGGCGGAACTGGAAGAGATCAAGAAAAAGTATGGCGACGAGAGACGCACGGAGATCGTGGAAAGCGTGGAGGACATTGATATCGAGGACATGATCGTGGAAGAAGACATGGTGGTGACCGTGTCCCACTCTGGCTACATTAAGAGGAATGCCGTCAGCCTGTACAGGAGCCAGCGCCGGGGCGGCAAGGGGAAGGTCGGCATGGGAACCAAGGAGGAGGATTTTGTCGAGAAGATATTTATCGCCTCCACCCATAACTATGTACTGATCTTTACGAATTTGGGAAGGGTATACTGGCTCAAGGTTTACCAGATTCCCCAGGCCGGACGGGCATCGAAAGGGAAGGCGATTGTCAACCTCGTCAATCTGTCGCCGGGAGAACGGGTGGCGGCGATACTTCCCGTCCGGGAGTTCGTCGAGGGGAAGTATGTGATTATGGTGACAAGAAAGGGCATAACAAAAAAGACCGATCTTGCAGCCTATTCGAACCCGCGGTCCGGGGGAATCATTGCCATATCCATTGACGAGGGAGACGAACTCATTGCCGTCCAGTTGACCCACGGGGATCAGGATGTCTTTTTGGGGACGAGGAAAGGCCAGTCCATCCTTTTCCATGAAGAGGACGTCCGGGATATGGGGAGAACGGCGAGGGGCGTTATCGGCATTCGCATGGACGATGATGATGCCGTGGTCGGGATGGAGATACCATCGGAAGGCAATTCCATTATAACTGTTTCTGAAAACGGCTACGGCAAGCGCACCGAAGTGGAAGAATACCGGCGGCAAAGCCGCGGCGGCCAGGGGGTTATAAATCTCAAGACAGTTTCCAAGGTGGGAAATGTCTCCGGTGTTCTTCAGGTTACGGGCGATGAAGACATCATGCTGATTAGCAACGCCGGGAAGATCATACGCCTGAAGGTTGCGGAAGTTCCACTTCTTCATAGAAGTACTCAAGGAGTGAGACTGATCGAGATCGATCCCGATGAGAAACTGGTCGGCGTGGCCCGCGCCGAGCGAGAATCGGAAGAAAAAGAAAACGGCCTGCCGCAGGAAGATGCAGAGGAGGAAACCGTAAACGAGCTTGAATTCGCCGCAGGCGACGAGGAAGAGGAGTGACATAATTCCCATTTGCCAAGACGAGCGAAGAAAGTGAGCGCGGCAATTTCAACAGAGCCCGTCGTAATTTTATTGAGCCACATAAAAC
>PLMX01000129.1:3881-24462 GCA_003142635.1 Syntrophaceae bacterium
TCCTGCTGGGGGAGGATCACTGCGAAACCCGCGATTACTGAAATGAACAGATACAAGCTGTTTGATCATACGGCGGACGTGGGAGTGGAGGCATATGGCAAGACTGCAAACGAGCTGTTTGCCAATGCAGCCTTTGCCGTCTTTGACATTCTTACCGATCTCTCGCATGTAAACCCAATCGTAGAAAGAAAAATAGTTGTGGATGGTGAAGGCTGGGAAGACCTCCTGGTGAACTATCTGCGGGAGGTTCTCTATATGTATAACGGCGAAGGTCTCTTGCTCAAAGAGTTTTCCATAATTGATATCGACCCGCGGCGCTTAGTGGGGAAGGTTGCGGGGGCGCCTTTTGATCCCGCAAAGCATACGATAAATACGGAGATCAAGGCGGTAACGTATCATCAGGCAGCCGTGAAAGAAGCCCATGGCATGTGGACGGCAAGGGTGATTTTTGATGTCTGAACTCAAGAAGATCGACGATTACCGGTGGATGATTCCTCAGGCGGGCAGCATGAAGGTCCCCGGGATCATCTATTCGAGTGAGCGCCTCATCAGGGAAATGGGTTCGGACGAGAGTCTAAAGCAGGTGGCCAATGTGGCGCACCTGCCCGGGATTGTGAAATATTCTCTGGCCATGCCTGATATGCACTGGGGTTACGGTTTCCCGATAGGCGGTGTCGCTGCTTTCGGTCTTCAGGATGGAGTTATTTCTCCCGGCGGCGTGGGCTATGACATCAACTGCGGATGCCGGCTGGTGACGACCCGACTGGCGCATGAAGACATAAAGGATCGTTTAAAAGACCTGATAAGCGCCCTGTATCATCATATCCCTACCGGTGTGGGTTCGAAGAGCGACCTCAAACTCTCCGCCAATGAAGAAAGAAAGGTTCTTACCGAAGGGGCCAAATGGGCGGTGGAGCGGGGATACGGCACACATGAGGATCTGGAGGCCACGGAAGACAGAGGTAAGATTATAGGCGCCGATCCCGAAATGGTAAGCGCCAGGGCTATCGAGCGCGGACGGGAGCAGCTGGGAACGCTCGGATCGGGCAATCATTTTCTGGAGATCGAGGTGGTCGAGGAGATCTTCGACAGAACGGCCGCCGCGGCCTTTGGCCTTGAAGAGGATCAGATCTGCGTCCTCTTTCATAGCGGCTCGCGGGGACTTGGCTATCAGGTCTGCGATGATTATCTGGCGAGGATGGTCAAGCATCTTGGCGAACTGGAGGTCTCCCTTCCCGACAGGCAGCTTGCCTGCGCGTATCTCACGTCAAACCGGGGGAAGGAATACCTTGCCGCCATGGCCTGTGCCGCCAATTACGCCTGGGCCAACCGTCAGATGATGATGCACTGGACGCGTGAGACCTTCGAACACACCCTGAAAAAAGGGCCCCGCGATTTGGGCATGAGATTGCTTTACGACGTCTGCCACAATATCGCCAAGATCGAAACATTTGTCGTCGATGGTAAAGAGACGAAACTGTGCGTTCACAGGAAGGGAGCGACCCGGGCCTTCCCGCCCGGCCATCCGGCCCTTCCGGCGCGGTATGCGAATACAGGCCAGCCTGTATTGATACCCGGCGATATGGGGACGGGCTCGTATGTGCTTACAGGGACGGAGAAAGCCTTTGCGGAGACCTTCGGAAGCACCTGCCACGGCGCGGGGCGCGTCATGAGCCGCACCCAGGCGAAAAAGGCAAGCAGTGGAAGATCAATAGAGCGTGAAATGGCCGCCAAGGGCATCATCATAATGGCCACAGGCAAGGGAACCCTAAGAGAAGAGATGCCGGAGGCGTATAAGGAGTTAGATCAGGTGGTGGAAGTGGTTCACAGGGCAGGCATCTCCAGGAAGGTCGCAAAGCTTCGGGCATTAGGATGTATCAAAGGATGACAGCCTGTATTATGAACTGTTGTGGAGATAAATTCGCTTCTCCAACTCACGTTTAAGCTGATCCTTGGCCGTTTGCGCCTGTTTAAACACCTGGTCCGCCTTGTAGAATTCCAGAGCACGAATATTCGAAATTTCAATCTCGATGTAAATGTCCGGCGACGAATTGCGCAATTTTTCGCGGACGATGCTTCTCTCCATGATTTGGAAGGTGTTAAAAATTGCTTCCTGCAGTGACGGCATGCGGTCCGGGCCTGCGTCACGGCGTCCGATAACATCAACGGCAATGGTGAGATCGCAATCGCTTGGCAGGAGGTCAAAAGGCACGGGATTGACCGCCCCGCCGTCGATTAAGACATTCTCCCCCATGGTGACGGGCGTAAACACACCGGGCAGCGACATGCTTGCCTGTATGGCCGGCGCCAATTCTCCCTCGTCAAGCACCACCTGCTCGCGAGTCCAAAAGTCCGAAGCGACGACCCGCAAAGGAATGACGAGCTCCTCGAAAGTCCTCGCCCTGATGGATTCGAAGAGATAGTTTATGAACCGTTCCGCATTCAGGAAGCCATGGCCGTCAAATTGCGGCGCCATGAAATTCAGCCACTTGAACATATGCTTCTTGGTCATAACGTCTTTCAGTGTATCGTTTTCACCGATACTTATATGGCTGATAACCTGCCTTAAGTCCTTTGCGCTCAATCCCGAACAATAAAGAACGCCCACAATGGCGCCGGTACTGGTTCCCGTTACATAGGATGGTTTCAATGCAAGCTCATCCAGCGCTTCGAGTATCAGCACGTGTGCCAATCCTTTGGCGCCGCCTGCGCCTAGGGCAATACCGATCTTCTTCATCGGTGAGCGCCGCCTTTTTTGTCTAACATTATCTGCTTGCTTCATATATTTTGACAGTTTATCAAGACTGAACTCACCGGTGTCTGTGGGAGCGTGCCCCCGAATGTCGTTGTCCGGGGCGGGAATGACAATTACGGCGGCAGGTCGTGACCATCACGGGTTGAGGTCGCGCTCCTGTTTCCACAAAGTGAAAGCGGCAGCAACCGCTTCGACAGGGCCGTCTATGTCTATCTTCCTTGTATTGATAACCATTTCTTGCGGGAGTATCATACTTAAAAAGAATACAGCCTCTCACCGGGCAGGACAGTAAACCCATTTTTTGAAAGGACCTCAACGGCAGCATCCGGAGCATCGAAACGGAAAATGATCACGGCGTTCTCGCCGCTTTTTTCGATAAATGCGTACAGATATTCAACGTTGATTCCGTGCTGCGCCAGCGTTGCGAGGATACTGTGAAGGCCGCCCGGACGGTCAGGGACTTCCACTGCCACCACGCTTGTCCGGCTGACCCTCAAACCATTCTCATTCAGCACCTTGAGCGCCCTGTTTGCATCGTTAACAATCAGCCGGAGAATTCCGAAATCGGACGTATCTGCAAGAGACAGACTCCTGATATTAATATCAGCATCTTTCAGCAGCCGCATGACGCTTTCGAGTGCACCCGGTTTATTCTCCAGGAATATGGATATCTGTTCTACTTTCATAAGTCCTCCTGATTGATTGCGAGGGAAAAAGAATAAGTGAGAGCTTCCCCCTACATCTTTCGTTTATCAATTATCCGGCTGGCCTTACCTTCAGAACGCTGCAAGGATTTCGGTTCTACCAACTTTATCTTGGCTGTCACGCCGACATAGTCCTTCAAATCTTTTGCGAGGCCTTTTTCTAAATTCTGCAGGTAGCGGACCTCGTCTGCGTTTGCAAATGCCTTTTCGCTTACTTCAACCTGGACCTCCAGCGTGTCCATGGCGCCGACCCTATCCACGATTAGCTGATAATGCGGTTCGAGCCCTGTGATGCCGATGAGAACTGTCTCGATCTGAGACGGGAAGACATTTACGCCTCTGATGATAAGCATGTCGTCACTCCTGCCGGTGACCCGGTCCATCCTGATGTGGCTCCTGCCGCAGCGGCAAGGCTCGGCGATCAGGCGGGATATATCGCGGGTTCGATAGCGGATGAGAGGGAATGCTTCCTTCGTGATGGTAGTGAAGATCAGTTCCCCTGCTTCGCCGTATGGCAACGCGTCGCCCGTTTCCGGATTGATCACCTCCACAATGAAATGATCCTCAAACACATGCATGCCCGAGCGCCCCTCCATGCATTCCATGGAAACCCCGGGACCCATAACTTCTGAAAGGCCGTAGATGTCCAGAGCGGATAGATTCAGTTTACTTTCTATCTCGTCCCTCATCTTTTCGCTCCATGGCTCCGCGCCAAAGATGCCGACGCGGAGCTTCAGCGACCGCATGTCAACACCCATGGCTGAGCCGCGCTCTGCCAGGTTCAGCGCGTAGGAAGGCGTGCAGCAGATTGCCGTGGGACCGAAGTCCTGCAGGATCATGATCTGCCTCTTCGTATTGCCGCCTGACATGGGTATTACGCTGGCGCCAAGTTTCTCAGCGCCGTAGTGGGCGCCGAGACCGCCCGTGAAGAGGCCGTATCCGTATGCGTTATGGATAATGTCATTTTTGGTAAGGCCCGCGGCCACAAAGCATCTGGCCATCAGCTCCGACCATGTATCGATATCCCTTTTTGTATATCCGACGACGATTGCCCTGCCGGTTGTGCCTGAAGAGGCATGAAGCCTGACAACACTGCTCATCGGCGCCGCAAAGAGCCCGAAAGGATAGTTGTCCCTCAGGTCCTGTTTCGTCGTGAAGGGAAGCCGCTTTATGTCCGGCAGTGTCTTGATGTCATCCGGCTGTACGCCGGCCTTATCGAATGCCTTTTTGTAAAAGCCAACCGTATGATAGACGCGCTGCGCGACCTGCTGCAACCTCTTCAACTGCAGGGTTTCTAAAACCTCGCGGGGCAACGTTTCGAAATCTTCATTATATATCATCTTTAGCCTCCACTATCCGCCAAGGTTTTTTTTAATATACCAAAACTTGATGCAGGGGGCAACAAACATTAGTCACGGAAAGAGATTTTCCGCTTTGCGGAAATCGGCGGGATATGGTACTTGATGTTCTGCGGTGTATGCAGGGGAAGTAAAAGATACCGGTAAGGGTAATGAAATTGACAATAAGCAGAAAACTGCTCGCGAGCTACCTGGCCATGGCGCTGCTTGCCGTCTCGGCAAGCGCCTATGCGAGTTTTAGTCTGCATAATCTCAACGAATTGGCATATGCGATAATCGATGAGGATTTCTTTGTTGTCGATACGGGCAAGAAAATGATGGATGCGCTCCTTGCCCAGGAAAGCGCAGAGAAGAGATATCTTATTCTTAAAGACCCGTCAATCGCAGAGCTGTTCTGGTCACGCAGCCAGGAATTCAAGGACAGCCTCGAGAATCTCAGGAAGAATAATATCCCCGCTACGGCAAAGATGCTGTCGCAAATTTCATTGCTGCATAAGCAGTATGATGACTTTTTTAATCAGACCGTAACACTCGTCAACGGCAATCAGATGGAGGATGCAGCCAAGATCTCCGAAACGGATAGTCAACGAGCCATAGAAGACATGGCCACGGCGTTGCGTGACATCCGTACGAGGGCCGAGAATAATATAGATACACGAATGAACCTTATTAAGACGCGGGGTGTACAGGCGTCGAGAATGACGATAACCTTGAGCGTCATAGGATTGATTGTGGGATTGGCCTTGGCTCTCTTAATCACTTATAATATCTCAAGACCTCTTAAGGAACTGAAAAAGGCCACAGAACATATCGCCGAGGGGAAGTTCGAATATAATCTAAATATCAACCGCCCTGATGAGATAGGCAGCCTCGCGGATGCCTTCAGCTTTATGATGGAGCGCCTCAAGGTTCTGGAAGGGCTCCTCCTTGACGCGAGTCCTTTGACGGGTCTGCCCGGCAATATGGCGATTGAGATGGAGATTAAAAAGCGGCTTTCAGAAAGAAAACGGTTTTCCCTCTGCCATATCGATCTTGATAATTTCAAGCCTTTCGCCGATAAGTATGGTTATGCATGGGGCAGTGAGGTCATCAAAGAAGTGGCCCAAATCCTGACCGAAATTGTGCATACCACTGATCTTGACGGTGACTTTGTGGGCCATGTGGGCGGTGATGATTTTATTGTCATTACCGGCTCCGAGCGTGCGGAACAAATATGCAAAAAAATCGTTGAGGAGTTTGATCGCCGCAGCATGAAGTTTTACAGCGAGAAAGACAGGCAGAAAGGATTTATCACAGGGAAAGACAGGCAGGGGAAACAGCAAGACTTTCCTCTCGTAACCATGACTATTGCTGTAGTAACGGATGACGGGTCCAAGTTTCAGGGACCCCTCGACATGGCGAAGAAGGCTGCAGAATTGAAGGAATATGCAAAGACATTGCCGGGAAGCAACTATGTTAAGCAGGAATATGTGGAAAAATTATCTTAAATATTTGGTTATTCTTTTCGTTATGCTGCTGGGGGCCTGCTCTTCTCTGCCCTCACCCCCCGGGACTCCCCCGCGGGTGAATGACAGGAGCTGGTTTAAGAGATCGCCTGCGGACGTTGATATCTTTTATCAGGGAATATCATATCTGGACGATAAGGAGAAGTCGGCGGATTATATTAAAGCAAAAGCGGCGTTCGCAGAAGTGCTGAAGATATACCCCAAGAGCAAATGGCGGGGACTCTCAGAGACATTCATTCGCCTCATTGATATGGAGCAGCTATATGAGGAACAGTGCCGCACGGACGCGCAATTTATCGATAAGGCCAAAGAAGATAACGCGAGACTCCTTAAAGAGAGCGAACAAATGAAGAAGGACAACCATCGCCTGCTTGAGGAAACAGCGAAACTGATTCAGGAAAATGAGCAGCTCAAGAAAGATATTCAGCTCCTGAAAAGCTTGGAGGTGCAACTGGAAAAAAGGGAAAAGATGCTCAGGTAAATCTGCAGACCTGCCGATATTATAATGTGAGAGAACAGGTTTCACACAATTTTGAGATCACCATATTCGGCCAAGGTATGCAGAAAACGATCAACACGGACAACCTGAAAATCGGCATGTATGTTATTTTGCCGCTATCGTGGTATCAGCACCCTTTTGTGAAGAACGAATTTCTCATCAGATCAAAAGAACAGATCCAAAAAATTTCTGAGAGCGGGATAGCAGAAGTTATCCTTGATACCAAGAAAAGCAACTTTACCGGAGAGCAAAAGAACCGTGCACCTCAAACCGAATCTGAAAAAACCGCAAGGCCACCCACATCCAGAACCGTCGTACCCGACGGACTCCTTGAAGCAATCCATGATGTAAACTTAGCTCCTCAAGAAAAGGCAAAAGCAGTCAGAGCCCATTCCATCACGATGATAAGCAATCTGCTTGAAAACCCGACTGCCGAAAATATTCAGGATGTTAAAAAAGGAATTGCTGAAGTAGTCGATCTGATTCTTACTGATGATGATACATCCCTGTACCTGCTTGACATTACATCCCATGATTTTTACACCTATACGCATTCCGTAAACGTTGGCTTTCTTGCAGTTTCCCTCTCCAAGGCCCTCTTCAAGAAATCAGAGGCTCATAACATGCATGAACTGGGAGCCGGTTTTTTTCTTCATGACTTGGGCAAGGTGGAGGTAGACGCGTCTATCATCAACAAACCCGGCAAGTTGACGGAGGAGGAGATGGCCCAGATGAGGCAGCATCCCCACATGGGATACAAGCTTCTCTATGAGACTAATCAATTGACCCATGAATGCAAGAAAATCGTCCTGCAGCACCACGAGAGGTACGACGGCAAGGGATATCCGGACGGACTTGAAAGAGACGACATCCATCTCTATGGGAGGATATGCTCAATCGCCGATGTGTTTGATGCACTTACATCAGAGCGTTCCTACAGACAGAAACTCGACCCTTTTGCCGCCCTTAAATTGATGAAAGAAGAGATGATCCATCACTTCCATAGAGACCTCTTCGAGCAGTTCGTCCTGCTTTTCAAATAACACCATGACGGCAAGCCATAGCGCCGGAAAACCAGCTAAATTCTTGGATGAACTCAGTTTGTCTTCATGATGGCAAGGAGATGTCGTTCGATTTCTTCTTTGGGCAGGGCGCCGACTAATCTGTTTGCAAGTTCTCCATCTTTAAACAGCAGCATCGTCGGAATATTGCGAACGTCATATTTTGACGCAGTAAGGGGATTTTCATCCACATTCAGTTTGACGACTTTGACGCCGCCGGCGTACTTGGCTGCAAGCTCCTCCAGGACAGGACCTATCGTACGGCAGGGGGCGCACCATGGCGCCCAGAGATCCATAAGGACGGAACCGGCATGGGAAAGGACTTCTCTTGAGAAAGTTTCATCAGTTACATCTATAGGATAGCCTTCACCGCCTCTTATGACGAGAGGCACGCCGCACTTCCCGCACAGGGGGCGCTCGTTCAGGCGATTCTCAGGCATACGATTTTTCGTTCCGCAACTGAGACATCTGATAATCATATCGTCGAGATAGGCATGGCACCTACCGCACGTGGGCCGGCTGTGAATCCGCTCCCTCTTTATACGATTCCTCGTTCCACAGTTGAGGCACCTAATTATCATTTGCTCATGTGCCATTTTCATCCTCAATCCTTTTCAATATTATCATCATTTGCGTTTAAAAAGTCAATACCACCCTCGGTCAGTCATCTTTCCATACGGGGCAATGTGGGGTGTTCTACAGCAGGGGTGATCGGCCGCGATGGAGCGGATGGCAACTGCTATTGGGCTAAGGATTTGACGCCGTCCCTGTGTCAAGATTATATTGAAAGAATGTCCATGACATGGACGTCAAGAATTTCCTTCACCGCTTGCGATAGGTTCTGTCGTAGCGGAGAAAAAGAGGGCCAGGCAGGTGGGGCAGAGCACAAAAAGGCAATTTTCCCCCTCATGAACATTGTGAACGCGCTGGGCAATCCAGTTCTGGCTATGCGCAACTGCCATTATGAGGCCCAGTGTGTCGATACCCTCTACGTCCTCCGGGCATATCTCTTTGTCATGCCATTCGAATAGCTCGGAACTTCCGCATACGCGGCAGTGCAAAGTGCAGGAGAGGAGAACGGCGCCTGCCGAAGTCTTGATTCCGCTACCGGTAAGAACCGTATCTTTTGCTTTCTTCTTGGTCACTTTAATATCCTTTCATATTGAGCTTATTGGCCATCCATCAGCGCCTTCAGCTCCGTTCCTTCAATTTTTTCCTTTTCAAGCAGCAGTTCAGCGCCTTTTTGCAGGATGTCTTTTTTGGTCTTGAGAATCTCGAGCGCTTTGGCATATTCCATGCTGATAATAGTTTTAATCTCTTCATCGATGGTTTCGGCCGTGGCGTTGCTGTAATCGCCCGTCTCCTGCACGCCTATATCGAGAAACTGCTGTCGCTTCTCGCGGGCGAAGTACACTTGACCCAATCTGTCGCTCATGCCGTATTCCTTGATCATGCTCTTCGTGATATCCGTAGCCCTCGCAAGATCGTTGTGGGCGCCCGTGGATATATCCCCGAAGATGATCTCTTCTGCCGCCCTGCCTCCCAGAAGGGAGGCGACCTTGTTGAGGAGCTCGGTCTTCCTCATGAGGAAACGATCCCCTGTAGGAACCTGCATGGTGTAACCCAAGGCGGCAATACCGCGTGGTATTATGGAGATCTTTTGGACTGGATCGGTGCCAGGAAGAGACAAAGCCACAATGGCATGACCCATCTCGTGATAGGCCACCGTTTTCCTCTCGTCCGGGTTTATCAGACGGTTCTTTTTTTCGAGTCCCGCCACGACCCGTTCGATTGCCTCCTCGAATTCGGGCATTCCCACCTCTTTCTTCTCTCTCCTGACGGCGAGGAGCGCCGCTTCATTGATTAGGTTGGCGAGGTCCGCACCTGCCATGCCCGGGGTCATGTTCGCCAGCTTCTCCAAGTCAAGGTCTGCCGCTGCTTTTATATTTTTCAGGTGGACTTTCAGGATCTCCATCCGTCCCGTCTTATCGGGGCGGTCCACAAGGATGTGACGATCGAACCTACCAGGCCTTAGGAGTGCGGGGTCAAGAATCTCCGGCCTGTTCGTTGCGGCCATAAGAATAACCCCGACCTTCGGATCGAAACCGTCCATTTCCGCGAGAAGCTGATTTAGAGTTTGTTCCCGCTCATCGTGTCCCCCAAAGGTCCCGATGCCGCGGGCCTTTCCCAAGGCGTCGAGTTCATCGATGAAGATGATACAGGGAGCCTTCTCCTTGGCCTGAACAAAAAGGTCACGCACCCGTGCCGCTCCCAGTCCCACGAACATCTCCACAAATTCCGATCCGGAGAGACTGAAGAAAGGCACGCCGCTTTCACCGGCGACAGCCTTGGCCAGAAGCGTTTTTCCTGTCCCCGGCGGTCCCACCAGGAGGATGCCCTTGGGTATCCTGCCTCCGAGTTGGGTAAATTTCCCCGGGTTTTTCAAAAATTCGACAACTTCGATGAGCTCCTGCTTGGCTTCGTCAACGCCGGCAACGTCTTTGAAGGTAACGTTCAATTCATTTTCCACATATATCTTTGCCTTGTTCTTGCCGATAGTCATGAACCCGGCCTGCTGGGAGCCCATCTTCTTCATGAAGAAGTACCAAATGCCGACGAAGAGCATTATGGGGAATATCCACGAAAATAGATCGCGTAGAAATGTCGATTCGATTTCCCCTTTGAAAACGACTTTGTACTGTTCAAGCAAGGTGGACAATTCGGGGTCAACCCGGATTGTCTTGAAAACCTTCGTCTCGCCGGGAGCGCCCCCATCCACCATCATTTTACCCTGAATCTGATTGGCCGTTACCGCCACCTCACCGATCTTTCCCGCCTTGAGGAGGTTAAGGAACTGGCTGTACGGTATCATCTGGGCGGCAAACATGGATGCGATATAACCCTGGATAATCAGGACTGCCCATACGCCCAAGAGGACATACCAGATAGAAAATCTATGACGTTTTTCCATGCTTTTCTCCCATAGGACATATTTTTGTAACGTCTCTTGCACACTTCATTGTTAACAGATACCTTAGAATTAAGGGCTCTGTTATAAGTATAAATATGAAAGCGCGTTTTTACCACACTTTTTTGCCCCGTAGCTATTGAATGATGAGGAAGCGAAACCGGGGATGCTTGACGCGTAACTTCCGCAGTGCTAAAGATAAACATGACTTGGATTCATGATGGCGGAATATTATGGTATTTCGTAAAAATATGGACAACAGATAATTAGTGTATATATTATTTTTAATTCAAAGTTGTCCTCGATTCCGGAACAGTCTATATATATAAAAAGGAGTGCCGATGAAGAGAAGGGATTTTATCAAAGCTGCTATCGCGGCAGGCGTGACCATAACCTTCCCGGGCAGTACGGGCATAATCCTCAGTCCTCTGGAAGCCGCCGAGAAGGTGGACCTTGCCGTTTCCCATGGCGTTTCACCCGCAGGGATAACGAAAGCGGCCATTGATGCTTTGGGAGGGATAAAAAGATTCATATCAAGGGGAGATGTTGTGGTTGTTAAGCCGAACATCGGATGGGATAGAATGCCCGAATATGCGGCCACTACCAATCCTGAGGTAGTCTCGACAGTTATCAGGCTGTGCTATGAGGCGGGAGCAAAACAAGTAAAGGTCTTTGACCGCAGTGTCGTAGACCCGAGGCGGTGTTATAAGCAGAGCGGCATCAGCGACGCAGCCTCCGCCGTGGGCGGCGTCGTGAGCTTTGTGGATGACAGGAAATTCAGGGAGGTAAAACTTCCAGGAGTGGCGCTGAAATCATGGCCCTTATATTCGGAGGCCATGGAGGCGGATAAGGTCATCAATCTCCCTATCGCAAAGACGCACGGACTTTCCATCCTTACCCTCGGCATGAAAAATTGGATGGGCATCATGGGTGGATCGCGAGGCAGGATTCACCAGAAGATGGACGGAAGCCTTGTGGATGTTGCCATGTTCATGAAGCCCTCCCTCGTCGTCCTCGATGCGGTTCGTATTCTGACCGCCAACGGACCGCAGGGAGGAAGCCTTTCAGATGTGAAGCAGCTCAACACCGTTATCGCGGGAACAGATCAGGTGGCCGTTGATGCCTATGGAGCCACACTTTTCGGCCTGAAAGGAGCGGATCTCGGCTACGTTGTGGCAGGGCACAAGGCAGGACTCGGTACGATGGACCTCGCGAAACTGAAGATCAAGAGAGTCAATATTTAATGACAAAAAAAATCCGTATAGCAACGCAGGGGCTTTTTTTACTGCTGTTCTTGTGGCTCTTTCTGCAAACAGAATCGAAAGGGGCCAATGACCTCGGCTACCCTGTAAAGATATTCCTCGATGCGGACCCGCTGATCTTCATCACAACGATGCTGTCCAGCCGCGAATGGTATCAAACATTTTACCTCGCCATTCTTGTTATTGTTGCCACGGTATTTCTGGGGAGGGTGTTCTGCGGCTGGGTATGCCCACTCGGAACCTTGAATAACATGGTGGGTTCCATAAAGAAGGGGCGTCCCAAAAAAGCGACAGTAGATTGGTATCGTTTCAAGTACTATTTACTGATCTTTCTCCTGGTATCATCCCTTTTCTCTCTTCAGCTCGTAGGAATAGCCGACCCCATTTCGCTCTTGATCAGGTCGTTTTCGTTGGCTGTTTATCCATTCGTGAGCTATGCTACGAGCGCCACTTTTGACGCCTTCTATAATGCACATATACCTTTTCTGGTCAATATCTCCGAATTTACCTACTCCATCCTGAAAAAGATTTTTCTCCCGTTCCAGCAGCCATTTTACCTGCAGAGCGCTTTTGTAGGGTTCCTGTTTCTGCTCATCCTTGGAATGAACCTTGTGGAGAGACGTTTCTGGTGCAAGTATCTCTGCCCCTTAGGCGGGCTCCTCGGCATCCTTTCGAGATATGCCTTCCTTAAAAGATCCGTCAGCGAAGACTGCAATGACTGCGGGGCTTGTGCACAGGCATGTCAGGGGGGAGCGGCCCCCGACGGGAACGACAAGTGGAAAAACACGGAGTGTCTCTACTGCATGGACTGCGATGATCGCTGTCCTCGGAATGCCGTCCATTTCGGTTTCCGGGAAAAGCAGCCTGTTGCCGGTATGGACCTTGGCAAGAGGCGGGTCGTCGGTTCAATCCTGACGGGTCTTATCGCCGTACCGCTCATGAGAATCACACCCATTGCCAAGGCAGGGGTCGCAGATCCCAGATTGATCAGGCCGCCTGGCTCCCTCGAGGAAAAGGAGTTTCTCAGGAAATGCGTAAAATGCGGTGAGTGCATGAAGGTCTGTATTACAAACGGTCTCCAGCCGACGCTCTTTGAAGCGGGGATTGAGGGGATATGGTCACCCGTCCTTGTCCCTCGCATCGGCTATTGTGAATACCGGTGCACCCTCTGCGGACAGGTCTGTCCTACAGGCGCGATTAAGAAATTGGAGCTTCCGGAGAAAAACAAGGTAAAGATAGGACTCGCCATGATCGACAAGGGGAGATGCCTTCCCCATGCCCATGCCACACCGTGTATCGTCTGTGAGGAGGTCTGTCCTACCCCGAAAAAGGCCATCTGGTTTGAACAGGTAGGGGTCAAAAACAGAGAGGGAAAAGAACGGATATTAAAGCTGCCCAAGGTCGACCTGGAGCTCTGCATCGGCTGCGGACTCTGCGAGGCAAAGTGCCCCGTTCTCGGACAGCCGGCCATCTATGTCACCAGCGTCGGGGAATCGAGATCCCGAGATAATCAACTTCTGCTCCCCTAAATACTCCCGCAAGCCTCGGCACTAAAGCTATCCGCAGCAAGCTGCGGAGAATCTTCTCTTCTTAAGGAACAGTACCGTTCGTCATCCGCCGGCTACCGAATTCAAAACTAAATCAATAGTGTATATGCAGCCTTGATAGTGGTTCAAAAGCGGGGCTGGCAGGGGATTGACTTGTCAAAACTAATGACAGAAAAAAGCTTGACAGCATTAGTCAGAGGCAATATATTGCTAATTAGCAATATACAAACGAGGATGGTATGAAAGATTTTATTAAGGTTATGAAGGCGCTCTCCGATCCCAACCGGGTAAAGATCCTGAAAATGTTGCAGCATAAGGCCATGTGTGTGTGCGAGATCCAGGCGGCTCTGGACATCGCTCAGCCGACTGTCTCAAAGCATTTGAAGTTTCTTGAAGATACAGGACTCGTCGGTTTTAAGAAGGACGGTCTCTGGGTGAATTATTATCTGACGGATGGAAGCAAGAGCCCCTATGCCGCGAGTCTCCTGGGAAACCTGAAACACTGGATCACAGAGGATCGGGAGATCCAGCTTCTCATAAAAAAACTTCAGGCCATCAGGCGTGAAGATATATGCAAGTAGCTATGGTGATATTGCTCAATAGAAATATACTGGAGAACAAACAAGACACATGATTAAAGTTTTTGCAGACTGGCTAACATACGACATCTTTCAGCTTATAACCGAGACCCATCTTGCCGACGCCGTCAATTTTTTTATATACGATACCATCAAGATTCTTCTGATGCTCTCCGCAATTATTTTTGTCGTATCAATCATCAGAAGTTTTTTCCCGCCGGAGAAGGTGAAAAAAATCCTGGCCCGCAAAACTGAATTCGTCGGAAATATTCTGGCTTCGCTCCTGGGTATTGTTACACCTTTTTGTTCCTGCTCGGCAGTACCGGTATTTATCGGTTTTCTGGAGGCGGGCGTCCCCCTCGGAGTGACACTGTCCTTCCTGATCGCCTCACCTATGATCAACGAAGTGGCACTGGTGCTACTCTGGGGGCTTTTCGGGGCAAAGATAGCCCTGATTTATATCGGAACGGGCTTAACTGTTGCCATCATCTCCGGCATCATATTGGGACGCATCCCTGCCGTAGAGAAGATGGTTGAAGATTACGTGTGGGAGATTAGAATGGGACAGGCGGAGATTCCGAAGCTTTCCTGGAAGGACCGCTTTCAACTGGCTTCTTTTCATACCCAGGATATTCTGAAACGGGTGACGCTCTACGTCATCCTGGGAATCGGCGTCGGCGCCGTTATTCACGGGTATGTGCCCATAGATTTCGTAGCGACGTACGCGGGGCGGGATAATCCCTTTGCAGTCCCTCTCGCCGTCCTGATTGCAATACCTCTTTATTCGAACGCCGCGGGTACGATTCCGATCGTGCAGGCGCTGATGGGGAAGGGAATGCCTTTGGGGACCGTCCTGGCTTTTATGATGGCCGTTACGGCGATTTCTTTTCCGGAGATGGTTATTCTAAGAAAAGTTCTAAAGGTAAAGCTGCTGGTTATATTTGCTGCCATTCTGACGGTAGCCATAATTATCGTCGGCTATCTGTTTAACGCAATTATGTGAAAGGAGGGTAACTCCATGGAAATTAAGGTTTTAGGACCCGGCTGCCGCAACTGTGAGAAACTGGCCGAAGAGGCAAAGCGCGCAGCGAAAGAGACAGGCTGCGCCGCCGAGGTTGTCAAGGTAACCGATATGAAACAGATAATGACTTACGGTATACTAAGTACGCCTGGACTGGTCATAAATGGGCAGGTCAAGTCATATGGACGAATTCCGTCAGTTAGTGAAATCAAGAAGTGGATTGAAGAAGAGAAGTAGCGTTGGAGGGAAATATCACGGTGTCAGGAAATAGAAAACGGGTGCTTTTCATCTGCACCCATAATGCAGCCCGTTCCCAGATGGCCGAAGGTCTGCTGCGTGCCTTTTATGGAGACCTCTATGAAGTCTATAGCGCCGGTACCGAGCCAGGAGATGTGAGCCCTTATGCAATTCGGGTGATGAGCGAAATTGGCATCGACATGGGAGCCCATCGATCAAAAGGCATGCAGGAATATTTGGGTCAGCAATTTGACTGTGTGGTCACCGTCTGCGATCATGCGAAGGAAGCCTGTCCATATTTTGCCGGCGGCAAAAAAATCCTTCACCGGCGCTTTGAGGATACTTCGGCCTTGACCGGGACAGAAGAGGAAATCATGGCAGGTTTTCGAGAGATCCGCGATGAAATCAAAAACTGGATTGAAAGAGAATTCATTAAATTGTAACCGGCAGTTGAGAGAGGATGGATATATGTCAGAGGGTATTGTGAAAAGGTTATCATTCCTGGATCGCTATTTAACTGTATGGATTTTTGCGGCTATGGCTCTGGGTGTTGGATTCGGATACTTTTTGCCTGGAGTGGAGCAGTTCATCAATCAGTTTCAAGTCGGGACCACCAACATTCCAATCGCCATCGGGCTTATCTTGATGATGTATCCTCCTTTTGCCAAGGTAAAATACGAGGAGATGCCGGAAGTCTTTCACGACAAGAAAGTACTGGCGCTTTCCCTTGTGCAGAATTGGCTGATTGGACCGGCGTTGATGTTTATCCTGGCCATTGTTTTCCTGCCGGACAAGCCGGAATATATGGTTGGACTAATTATGATCGGACTGGCCCGCTGCATTGCCATGGTGATCGTGTGGAATGAGCTGGCTAAGGGCAGTACAGAATACGCTGCTGGCCTGGTGGCCTTTAACAGTGTCTTTCAGGTGCTTTTTTTCAGTGTCTATGCCTGGTTTTTCATTACTGTTCTGCCGCCATTATTCGGGCTTTCGGGAAGTATCGTGGAAGTGAGCATCCGCCAGATCGCGGAAAGCGTCTTCATCTACCTGGGCATTCCTTGTATCGCCGGAGCATTGACCAGATTTTTAGGCTTAAAACTGGTGGGCAAGGAGAGATATCATGAAAACTTTGTGCCGAAAATTGGACCGATTACCCTGATTGCCCTTCTTTTTACTATCATAGTCATGTTTAGCCTGAAGGGCAATTTGATCGTTACTATCCCCTTGGATGTGTTGCGCATCGCCATACCCCTGGGAATCTACTTTATTGTCATGTTCGTTGTGTCCTTCCTTATGGGCAAGAAACTGGGGGCGGATTATTCTCGGACCACCACTTTAGCGTTCACGGCGGCCAGCAATAACTTTGAGCTGGCTATTGCTGTAGCGGTCGCAGTCTTCGGAATTACTTCCGGCGTGGCCTTTGCCGCAGTAATCGGCCCCTTGGTGGAAGTGCCGGTGATGATCATGCTTGTTACCGTGGCATTTTACTTCAAGAAAAGATTCTTTATGGCTTGATCCGGGTGTCAGGGGATTATCTTGGATTTCGTTTCATCAATTTGAACGACGGGGTTCTTGCGGTCGCATGCGAACTCGTTGCGCTCATCCCGGTAGAAGATGCAGGCCGTCTTCAACTCTTCCTTGAGCCTTGTCCGGGCGCGGCGAAGCCGTATCTTGGTGGCTTCAAGGCTTAATCCAAGGATATTTGCAACTTCAGAGTCTTTAAACCCCTCTAATTCGCTGAGGACAATGACGGATCGGTAGGCCTCAGGCAGCGTCTCAATGATCTCCCGGATACAGCCGTTCATTTCCCCGCGAATGACTCTCTGCTCGGTGGAGGGAGTCTGTTCACCTGTCCAGATTTTTTGTCTTCTGCCATTTCCGCGATGTCTTCCAGAGGGAGTCTCTTTTCATCTCCGGGACGGGCAGATGAATGGCGAAGGCTGTCCAGTGCCGCAGTGGTCGCAATCTGATAGATCCAGGTGGAGAGCTTAGATTCACCACGAAATCTTTTCAAAGCCCGGCCGATCTTTGCAAACACCTCCTGCACCAGATCTTCCGCCTCAGCTTCTCCGACCATACGTGTCATATACCGTAGAATCCTGGGACGAAAATCGTCATAAATTTCCTGGAAATTGAATTCATCATCAACCATGATCGTCCCCTCGCGGTTCATTCAATATCACGTTTGGCTATGATCAGCAACTGCACTTCTCCGTTTCCAGAGAGATAAGCGGAGCTGTCAAGGGCTTCTCCGTATAGGAGGCAACCTCTTATTTCCCTTTAAGTTTACCGATTTCTTCTTTCAGTACCAAGATTTCCTTTTTCATGCCTTCAAGATCACCATGGCGGGTGCTGCCCCATCCCCAGCAACGCATGCCGACCATTCTCGATCTCATAAACATGCACATCATTATACACATTGCTATAAAGATAATGGGCAATACCCACCACCAGCCCCACGATAGCCAGGATTCATTTCCATAACACCAGTACATATCTTGTCTTTCTCCTTGTTCTCGATGGATGATGTCATTCCATCTTGCTTCCACAACACGCATTCATCTTTTCCATCATTGCCTTTTTGTCCTCTTCGGGCATATTCTTCATGTTACAAGATGGGCACATCGCCGTCATCTTCTCGAAACAGGCCTTCATCTTGTTCTTATCGTCCTTCGACATACCGGTCATGAGCCCTTGCATCATCGAACCAAACATCTTTTCCATTTCATACCTCCTTGATAACTTTTTTCTCTCACCTTTAACTCTTTAGACGAGAAGCGAGTGAAAAAGGATACACAAGAAATAAAAGGGGGATTAGTTGTTTTATAGACGTAGTTAGCTTATAAATTACCGTGTTGCTCAGTAGAATCGGAACACCGCACTTGGGCGGTGTGAGATCGACTATTTTGATTCTTCGAGTACGTAGCGGACCTTCATCTCCAAATCCTTGCGAAGGGTGTTATAGACAGAACAATACTTATCGTGGGATAAGGATACGGCACGATCAACCTTTTGGGCATTAAGGCTTTTTCCTCCTATATACATGACGATCTCAATGGCTTTGAAATACTGCGGTGGCGTCGGATTTCGCTCTCCCACCAGTTCCATCTTGAAGCTTGTCAGTTGGACCCTCATCTTCTGTAAAAACATTACCATGTCGATCCCCATGCAACCGGCGAGACTAAGAAGCAGCGCCTCTGTCGGCTTGCAGCCCCATTGGGCATGGGCATCGAATTCTATTTCATATCCCTGCTCGGTCGTGCCTGTAAAGATAAGTTCCTTATTCCAGGTCAGGGTTGTCTTCGTGATCGGTACTATTTTTTCCTTGTAGCCCGTCAGGGACTCTTCCAGTAAGTCTTTCTCTTCGCTTGGCATGTTCCTCTCTCTTTTCATCCTGTATTCAGGCTCAGTCCTTGATCCCGGCGATCTCTTTGGCCAGTTTCTTCTTGTGCTCCAAGTTCCCCTGGCGTGAAATCATGATCCGCTGCGCCTGGGGCGAACCTGCGCCGTGCATGGATTCTGTGCGGTATCCTACCGCCGCCGTCCCAAGGGTGACATTTTCAATCAGCCGGAGCACGCGGCAGCGATGTTCAGTCGGAACCGACGCAATACCTTTGAAATATTTTTCCACTATCTTGCCTATCTCCGGATGGCGCAGATCCTGTTCGGAGGCCATGGTGACCATCAAGCCCCCGGCGATATCCTCCGCAAGTCTCGCGATCTCGTAGGGGAGACGCGTGACATTCTGTTTGCAGACATTAGCGAGGAGCAGATCAATCAGATAGTTCCCGGATGCGGTCTGGTGCCCTTCCGCCGAACAGGCGATCCCGCACGCGTAGAGGGTCTCGTTGAGGTGCATCATCTCGATGAGCTTGTCCTTGATGTGAGACGCCTTGGCCGCGCCGTTGTAATCGGCAGCCAGGGCCGCAGCGCCGATGAGCACGTCGCCCACGCCTACCTTACAGCCGCCGTAACTCTGGCGGTGATACCCGGCAAACCGCTCCACCAGGGCGCCGCTGTATTCGTATTCACCGCACATGAACACGTTTTCCCAGGGGACAAATAGGTTGTCAAAGACCATCAGGGCCTCGTGGCCGCCGAATTCCTTGTTGCCCACGTCGATTTCACCGCGTTCGAGTTTCCGCGTGTCGCAGGACTGGCGGCCGTAAATGTAAAATATGCCCTCGGCGTCGGCAGGCGCCACAAAGGAAAGGGCATAATCGCTGTCCTCTTTCGTCATGGTCATCGTCGGCATCACAAGAATCCAGTGGGAGTTGAGGGCCCCCGTCTGGTGGGCCTTCGCGCTCCGGACGACAATGCCGTCCTTTCTTTTTTCCACCACGTGCGTGAATAGGTCCGGATCGGCCTGCTTGCCGGGTGTCAGGCTGCGGTCGCCCTTGGGGTCCGTCATGGCGCCATCCACCGTCAGGTCTTCTTCCTGTATCATCGAGAGGACTTGATAAACCGCTCATGATATTTGGTGCCGAGTTTCTTATCCATCTCAAAGGTGACGCTGTCCACGGCATTAATCGCATCCATACCCACGCAGCGTTGAAAACATGCCCCTGTTTTCTGTCCCAAAAGCCTATGCATCTTCACCTTCTTTATCAAATCCTCGGTGTTCCGGTGCAGGTGGCAGAAGCGGTTGATCTTCTTTCCTGTCAGGTGCGATGTCGCCGTCATTAAATCTTCATGTTCGGGATCCTGGGCCAGGGCGTATGTCATCTTTACCGAATTCATCGAAGGCCTGATGATCGGATGGTCCACAGGAATTTCCACCAGCTCGCCCATCAGGTATATCCTAAAATTCATCTTACGCAGACTATCTTCATATTGTTCGGGTGTCGTTAGTGCCATGTCAATTGCTCCTCATATAAAAAATGCTTGCTATTCATGACTCTCAATGTAAGGCCAGCAGCTTTGGACTGATCTGTACCGACACTTTTACCACCGAGTATAAGCGGAATCCAGACAATTTTGATCAGGATGTTCCCTCTCGCGGTCCAATATTAAGTCTTGACAGACACTTTTGGAAGCAGGGATAAAAATCCTATTGTCAGAGACCTTGTATTTATTAGATCGCTCT
>PLMX01000182.1 GCA_003142635.1 Syntrophaceae bacterium
AATTTGGCGAAGTTGGGTTAAGAATTTTCTCTTTTATCTTCTCAACAACACCTACGTCTGTACCTCCTCCTGCAGGGGAAATGAAAGCGCATGCGCCTATGATAGGGTCGTCGCCATTGAGCAGAGATTCAATTTCAAAATTGGCCTCTTTGATAGTCAGTGAGAACTTGCCGTAACTGAGCATTGCATCAATTGCATTTCTGACAAGATCAGTTAAGGCCTCCTTCATAAGGGCCATGTCTGCCATGATCTTCAGGTTTTTTTCCAAGAGCGTTATTTTTACATCAATATCCTCGTCAACATACTATGGCAAGACACCCTGCACCGTTTTCACAACCTCGTCGATATCCGCTTCTCGCAATCTAAGCCTCTCATTGACGCTGAGGGTGGGGAGAATCTTAATCTGGGGTTGTTTTTGAAGACTTCCTTGCATTTTACACCTCCTAAGCTTTATACGTATCTACTCTATGTTCCTTGCTTTCAAGGGAACTCAGACTACTCTATGTAGATCTTTGTATAGAAAATAATGCGCGACATAAGGGCCTATAGGCAATGATGATTAACTGTACGTTTATCGGTAGGTGAATTCTATTAGCGTACTGGAAAAAACCAACCTCGAAAATGCCACAGAATTGATTATCGTGACCAGCGGATGACGGGAAGGGCGAAGCCGGCCATCACTGCTTCGTCTCTCGACGCGCAAGGAGGATGCCTGGCACCATCGGCAGCCAGTAGCTGAAGCCGCGAAACAGGAGCGTCGCAGCGAGGCCGGCGGCGATCGGTACTCCCATTAGCTTCAGCGTCGCTACAGAGGCCGCATCGAAAATGCCGAGCCCTCCAGGCACGGGTCCCAGCGTACGCGCCAGCGTCGACAGCATAAAGCTTGCGAAAACTTGTGCCGGGTGAACCGAGAGACCGAGGGCATAGAGCATGGTCCAGAGAGTCCCAGCGTCAAGCAGGAAGATCGCAACCTGAAGGCCCATGCACCGGGCGATGAGTGGGCCGTCATGAGCAATGTCCGGTGTCGCCTCTGCAAGCGCTCGAAGTCCTGACCCGACGATCGGCAGCCGCTGGATCCATTGCGGCGGCGTCCGGCCACGGCTCACCAAGCCGAGAACCGCGGGAATGCCTGCCGCCACAGGAGCGAAGATGGCCGCCGGCAAGATGATGAACAGTGTGAGATCTCCGTGTATCCAGACGACCCCGAGTGCGATGGCCAAAGCCGCAACATACGCGGCATAGTAGCTCACGAGGTCGACGACGATGGCAGCCATGCTGGTTCCCCGCGGAATACCGCGGCGATCCAGTGCGCTGACAACGAGCAAGGTGCCGCTCATGCCGCCGCTGGGAACCACTTGGTCCATGAAGAGTTTCGCAAGGCCAAGGCCCATGTAGGACCAGAGTGGCCTTGAAATGCCCGCGCGCACAATGATTCGTTGCCAGATCCGGGCGTCCGCTATATAGGTACCCAGTTGGAGCAGGAATCCGAGGAGCAACCAGGCGGGCTGAGCGTGAGCCACGAGCCGTGCGAACTCCTGCTCCTCGCTCCGATATGCTACGAACAAGGCGACGGCCACCAGCATCGCCAGCCCGAAGACCCAGGAGATCCAGCGTGTTCCTGCCTTCTTTTTCCCATCGGTCTTTCTCTCGCTGTTCACCATGGCAAACAAATAATATAAGTATGAGAGCCGTACAGGTAAAGCTCCAGAAGGGCTGCCAACGAGTGCGGATATCTCAACGGCACACCGAACTCAGGCGTGAGCTCGCGATAGATCTCGCCGGGATCGCGCTCCATCCGCACTATAATCTCCGCCACAGACCTGCTAGCGCCCCGTTCATGCAAGTTGCGCAGAAAGGTGACGACGTCTTCTCGGCCTAGCATGCCGACCACTTGGCTCTTCAACGCTGCCAAGTGGACGTGGCCCGTAATGTCTTAGCCAAGGTGCCAAAGAAGTTGAAACAGACTGTCGCCGATGATATGAGAGGCATCTTCTATGCTCCATCTAAATAGAACGCTCTGGGGTCTTTTGAGCACTTCAAGTCAAAATGGGCGAAAGAGCTTCCCTCGGCGGTGAGCACTCTTGAACGATCCATTGACGCTTGCCTGACCTTCTTTAACTTCCCAATCGATGAATGGCTTTCGCTGAGAACGACCAACATCATCGAGCGGCTCAACAAGGAGTTTAAACGCAGAACGAAAACCATGGAGATATTGGCCGGAGCAGCTGCCTGTTACAGGTTGCTCGCCCTTATCTCTCTCAAAATGGAATTACACTGGCGGTCAAACCCTGCCGGAAAAGTGCGGAAGAATCTTTCCTTCTTCCAGGAATTGGTCTATGAATAATTTGAGCCTGTTCAATACTATAATTTGTTTTTAAAATCAGCAAGTTACTGATGGTAAAAATTAAAGTTACCCCGTAAGAATGCGGCTTTCCGGGGATGCACCGTCAGGAAACTCAATGTTTTGAAAAAAGTTACCCCGTAAAAATGAAGCTCTGAAGGCGAAGTTACCCCATAAGAATAAGGCTTTGCTGCTCTTTAAAAACCGGGGTTTTTTAGAAAATCCCTTTATATTGTAGACACTTTGTGTTCCTCCACAATATTGAACACCAATATTGAACAGGAGGGGCACCAATGGTTCAGTTTCAAGTTCC
>PLMX01000165.1 GCA_003142635.1 Syntrophaceae bacterium
TGACGAAGGGACGTTTATCAAGAAGAAATAGAAAACAACAGTCAGGGAAGTTCATTAGTAGTCAAGAATTGTACGTAAACTAGCAGACGACCTCTCTCTAACTTCCTGTAGTCAATAGACCTGTGTTTCTTGCATAAATACAAGACTTCAATGCGTAATGATCACGTCCTTTAGACGATCATTGGCAGACCACCCACATCATTTGGTCACTATTACATTGGCTAAAAAGGCGCTTTTCTTACACTCCCTCCACAGAAAAAGAGTTTTTTCAATCTTGACACGGGATTTTGTCTTCCCTATACTCCCGACGACTGAAAACTAATTGTTCCCAAAAGTGCTATATCGAAGGGAAAGAAGACCGTCACCGAAGCAGTCGTCATCCTGGCTGGCCAAAGCCTTAATGAACAAAATCCGGAGAACAAATCAATAGTGAGGATCGATACGGGGAAAGAAAGCGAGCGGGGTCGCTTGAACAGATTAGTTTCCGACCGGTGGATGCCTCTGGTAGCGCTGATACTGCTGGCATTCATCTGGGGCTATAACTGGGTCGTTATGAAGAAATCCCTGCAGTACATGGGGCCCTTCGACTTCAACGCCTTACGCACGGCCTTGGGCGGTATTATTCTCCTTTTTTTCATGCGATGCCAGGGGATGTCGGTCCGGCCGAAGTCAGTTCCCCTGACCATCCTGCTCGGGCTGACCCAGACGGCGGCGGCAACGGGTTTAATGTTCTGGGCGCTGGTGAGCGGCGGAGCGGGGAAAACAGCCATCCTGTTTTACACTGCACCGTTCTGGATTCTGATCTTTGCCTGGCCAATCATCTCCGAAAAAATTCGGGGACTGAACTGGATCCCCGTCGTTATGTCCTTTGCCGGCATTGTCCTGTTGCTGGAGCCCTGGTCACTGAAAAGCACGCTCTTCAGTGGAATCCTCGCGGTCATCGCGGGAATGTTCTGGGCGATCGGCGCCATCATCATCAAAGTGATGCAGAAAAGGCCGGATTTCGATCTCGTATCGGTGACAGCATGGCAATTAATCTACGGATCCGTCCCCCTTGTGATGGCCGCACTCCTCGTACCGCAGTCGCCCGTGCAGTGGACACCGTACCTGATCATGGCCCTGTTCTACAACACCGTCCTCGCTTGCGCCTTTGCCTTTCTGCTCTGGACCTTTATCATAAAAAGGCTTCCGGTCGGGGTGGCCGGGATGGGAACCCTCGCAATCCCCGTGATCGGGATTACGGCTTCTCTCATCGAACTCGGCGAGCGTCCGGACACCTGGGAGACCCTGGGCATGATGCTCATCCTGGCTGCGATCTCCATCCTGACAGCCCTCAGGTTCCGGGAAAACAGGAGAAATGCGTAGTCCTCAAGAACAGATTCGGAACCCGGCATGGAAAGGGCATCCTGAATGAGACCGGGCAGAAAAGACATCAAAGACTGGCCACTGATTCCGACGGTTGTGCGATCTTGAAAATTCTGAATACGACTTTTTTTATCGAAATCTTCCTGAAATAGAGCATCCTTCAATTTTGACAGATATACATCCTTCCAAATGGTTATCAATGAAATTCGTCTCTTGACTTTTAAAAGAATTAGGATAACAAGAAATCATATAAATCAGGCATCGTCAAAGGGCTAGAATGTGTAGATTAGCCATCTAGATGGCTAAAATAAAAACAGGAGGTGATTAATGAACAAAGCGCAATTAATTGATGAAGTGGCAAAGGTTACATGCAGCAAGAAGGAAGCGGATCTGGCAGTAGGTGCAACATTTGCGGCAATCCAGAAAGCACTCAAAAAAGGTGATGCGGTAACGCTGGTGGGATTTGGTACCTTTGGGGTGAGCAAGAGAAAAGCTCGCAAGGGCAGGAATCCGCAGACGGGTGAAGCCATCAAGATTGCCGCGAAGAAGGTTCCGGTATTTAAAGCGGGGAAGGGTCTGAAAGACGCAGTAAAATAGACTGGCGAATTATCATTCATAGACAGCTTCACTGAGCCGTCTCATTCTCCGGAGGGACGGCTCTTTTGTATTTCAACCAGTAACAGTAATTTTAACTATTCATCACTCGCACAATGATCGGAAACGCATTCCATGTTTTGTAGCCGGACTCATCTTGACACACAAAATCTTTGTTCATATACTCCCAACGTGAAAAATTAAATTCTTAACAATCAATTACAATTCTGTGCATGGGGTTCGCGGTTGATGCCTTTTATCACGCAGGCATATAAGAATCTGAATTAAGTACATCTGAGAAAGACTGCTGAGTTGTAAGGTTGGAGAAAGTATCACCCGGGTTCGGTTCAAAGGCATGTGCGACAGATCAGGCGCTTTCAGAAGCAGGGCGATACGGGGTTTTCACCTCAATTACTTTCAGGAACGGCAGCAGATGTTCCATATTCAGACTTCTTACGAGAATGCCGATTCACAGGACTATTTTTAAATCAGGATTAACTGGAAGCGGTCTCAAGGGGAGATATTTCTCAATCGTCATATTAGCTGCCCAACACAATGGAGGGGTCATCATGACAGAAAAATATTCATGGGTGAACATTTTATTGTTGATCTTCCTCCGCCTATTTTCCAGACAGTTCCTTCTATCGAGCAGGATCATCGAGAGACGGGATGTTTGAAATCAAAATTCAATCTACCTTTAGCATTCTCCTTTACACGGTTTCCGCGGGGTTGCTTTTCTCCTTTCTACGGATTCCACTGCCCTGGATGCTGGGTCCCATTACTGGTGCCCTGATATACAACACCGTCAACAGCAGTCGGGCGGATTGGCCGGTCGCTCTCAGAAATCTGGGATTGATCGTCATGGGCTATTCCATGGGTCGGACCATTACTGCAGAGACCGCCAACCATATCCTTACTGAACTGCCGGCGATGTTCTCGGTTACCATGCTGACTCTCCTATTCAGCGCCGGGATCGGATATATCACGCATCGGAGAACGGGGATCAGTTTGGCAAGCGGGGTACTGGGGAGCATGCCAGGCGGACTCATGCAAATGGTTTACCTTGCCGAGGAGATCAAGGGAGTAGATCTCACCGTCGTGACCTTGATGCAGACATCTCGAATTCTGGTAGTGATCTTTATCATCCCATTCGCCGCAACTTATGGTATAAGCACCCACGTGTCGGGCGGCATGCTGGTTCCCCCTACTGCGATAGATTCCGGCCTATCCTATTACATCCTGCCGGGTATCGTGATAGCACCTGTAGGAGCTTGGCTGGCGTGCCGCCTGAAGCTCCCTACACCCTATCTGCTTGGACCCATCATTGGCACAGCGGTGGCAGTCCTCGGAGGTTTTCCCGCGCCGCCCGCGCCGCGCGAAGTCCTGAATATGGCGCAGCTATTTTTTGGAACTTCGATGGGGATTGGAATAACCATGGGGAGTTTAAAGGGTGCAGGGAAAATTCTTCGCTATGCAATAGGTGGCGCTTTGCTACTGGTCTCTTTTACATTCCTTCTAAGCTGTTGCCTCACCCTGTTCACCTCCGCCACCCTTCTTACGACCTTCCTCAGCACCGCACCTGGCGGCATGACCGAGATGGGCGTGACCGCTATCATACTCCATTCGGACACGGCATCAGTTGTGGCCTACCAGTCGTTCCGCCTGTTCTCCATCCTATTGGCCGTACCGGCACTCTTGAAGAGGTGGTTTAAAAGGTGAAGGATCCCTATTTCATCCATAGTAGATGGAAGCGGCCACATCCGGTAGATTGTTTCCAAACAACCCCTTACAGCATTTCTCTCACACCCCCCGACCATCAAAGGGGACAGACTTGCCGCGGCTAATGCGAGACGATTGTTGGCATTCATTGATCCATTTAATTGTCATTTATAAAGAATCAATCAATACGAGTCCTCAATTTGTCCAACTTGCATAGGAAAGATAGGTGGCCGCAGTCACTTACCAATTCAGCCGTTTTGGACTTCAGGGGTCGGGCAGATGTTTTTGCCGCTTCCGAGTAAATGGTTTGGTCCTGTGCCGAAGTGATCGCGAGGATTTACATATGCACCGCAGTTGTGGTAGTCGGGAGAGAGTGAACCACCAAGATAAAGGGGCTGCTACGCATCTTTTCAGCCCTTGATATTAATGGTGAGTCAGGGCAGAATTGAACTGCTGACACTCGGATTTCAGTCCTTTTGCAAGCCTTTCAGTATCACGCATATAATATCATATGGTACTTGATTATATGAAAAACGACTGGCAGCATGAAAAATTTGGTGTCCAGTATTGACGACAAACTTCAATGTGTATTATGCTTGTAACCCTGAAGTCCTTGAACGGCATGAACAGGTTAGACAAAAGACGATCTTTTATGAAGGAAACAGAATCGATCTTTGAGGACAGGAAAGGATTATATTGGTAAAATAAAGATTAATCAAGCAAGATCAATGAAACACTTTGCCATGGAGATTCACATCCATTTGGAGTTCGACGATGCCCTTACAATTGTAATGAAACTGTCTGCCGAGAAAGGGGTGGTGTATTAAAAATGAAACAAGAGGTAAGGCTTATACAAGGCAATGAGGCAATTGCGGAAGGTGCAATCTATGCTGGCTCCAGGTTTTACGCGGGTTATCCGATCACGCCTTCATCAGAAATTATGTCGGAGTGTGCCAAGATTATGCCCAAGGTTGGAGGGATATTCATACAGATGGAAGATGAGATAGGAAGTATAGCGGCCGTGGTGGGTGCAGCCCTGGCAGGGGCGAAGGCTTTCACGGCCACAAGTGGTCCCGGGTTTTCGCTTATGCAGGAAAATCTGGGGGTTGCGATAGCAGGAGAAGTTCCTTGCGTAGTCGTCGATGTCCAGAGATGCGGACCGAGCTCGGGGGCAGCAACAAAACCTGGGCAGGCGGATGTTATGCAGATTAGGTGGGGACGTCATGGGGACCAGTCAATCATCGCACTTTGTCCTTCTACAGTAGCTGAGTGTTTTTTGTTAACCATACAAGCATTCAACTTTGCCGAAAAATTCCGTACACCGGTTATATTGGCGACGGACGAAGTCGTGGCTCATGAGCGACAGAATTTTGCCATACCTGCGCCTGGTGACATTCCTGTGGTCAACCGAAAACCACCCACTGTTTCTCCCGAAAAATACCGTCCCTTTGATGCGGAAGAGGATGGCATTGCCCCGCTGGCCGTCTACGGAAGCGAATATGTATTTCATATTTCCAGCTCCATGTCCGGGCCGGATGGTGTCACCAATAGTAAACCTGATAATATCCAATGGAAGGTGGATCAATTGAATAGGAAATTCGAGATACACCGCAATGAAATCGTGTTAACGAAGTCCTACGATACTGATGATATGGATGTTCTTTTGATCGCCTATGGAGCCACTACCGGAGCAAGTAGAGCAGCAGCCTTGGAAGCGCGTAAGAATGGAATTAAAGCGGGTGTGCTGCAACTGGTTACCATTTGGCCCTTTCCGGACAAGGAAGTGGAAATGCTGGCGAAACGCGTTAAATCAGTAATGGTTGTAGAGATGAATTATGCAGGCCAGGTGGCTGGAGAGGTGCAGAAGGTCATTGGGTCCCATGTGGAATTGAAGAGGTTTAATAAATATAACGGACAAAACATCTCACCGAGAGACATACTCGCGGCATTATAGATGTCCGATTTCTGCGGATGATTTATATAGGGAGGGTGTCGTGTTACAAGAAACGGGAAGAAAATATTTGAGAAGTGGCGTATTACCTCACATGTGGTGTTCGGGCTGTGGTATTGGCATCATGATGGGGGCCTTGTTGAGGTCTTTTGAAGAGCTTGAATATAAAAACAAGGACATTGTGGTAGTGACGGGAATCGGCTGTACGGGAAAGCTGGACGACTATGTGACTACAAATGCACTTCATGGAACCCACGGGAGAGCGCTGGCTTTTGCCACGGGGATTAAAGCCTTCAAGCCCGATCTAAAAGTGGTCGTGTTAATGGGAGACGGAGATTGTGTTACGATAGGCGGCAATCATTTTATACATGCAGCACGGCGGAACATTGATCTGACGGCTATTGTTGTCAACAATTTCAATTTTGGAATGACAGGCGGTCAGGCTTCAGGTACGACATCGGGGGGCAAGATTACCAGCACCACTCTATACGGAAATCCAGAGAATGATATTGATATATCGGCTCTGGCGTGTGTCGCAGGTGCCAATTATGTGGCCAGAATCACGCCATACCATGGATGGGAATTAAAGCAGTATATAAAAGAAGGGTTAATGAAAAAGGGATTTTCCCTCATCGAAATGATTAGTCCTTGCCCGACCAATTACGGAAAGTATAATAAAATGGAAAATCCGTTACAGATGTTGCGATGGTTGAAAGAAAAAGGGGTATCTTCTGAAGATTATGCCCGATTGGGCGAATCTGAAAAAGATGAATATTTTGTAATCGGCAAGCTTTGCGACCGTGACATTCCTGACTTCAATACCAGATATGAAGAAATTCGGGTACGGGCCTTGAGTTCTTAAGAAAGGTATAAAAATAAATGAAGGATGACAGTGACAGCACCTATGAGGTTGTATTAGCCGGTTCGGGTGGTCAGGGTTTAGTTTCTTCAGGCATCATGCTTGGAGAAGCGGCAATCCTGGAAGGCAAGAATGTCACACAAACCACATCATACGGTATTTTCCAGCGTGGTGGGCTTTCCATTGCCGAAGTTATTATTTCAGATGAAGAGATTCTGTATCAGCGCGTTCAGGATCCGGATATTGTTTTGGCCCTTAACGATGACGGTATGAACCTCTACGCTTCTCTGGGTGAGAAGGGGATACCAATATTTTATGATACCACGCTTGTTCAAAAACAAGAGGGAGAAAATCTTTACGGGTACCCTTTTACAGAAATGGCTAACAAACTGGGCCATTCTGGTATGGCAAATGTAATCGCACTTGGGGCAGTGGTTGCCAAAAACAGAATGATAAGAGTAGAGAGTCTGGAAGCAATACTGGGGAGACGTTTTACAGGCAAAATGCTTGAGATGACAATTAAAGCTCTTTATAAGGGTGTTGCATTGGTGACAGAATAATGCCCGGCAAAGATAACGGGTGGTAGATATGATGAATCGAGAATGGGATATATATAATGGGTCGTTCACAAAAGATCGAACAAAATTTGCCATGTAGAGAAGCCTGTCCTGCTGGAATTGATGTGCCCCGTTACATCAGGCACATACGAGATGGCAATTTTGATAAGGCGCTGGCAACGGTACGGGAAAAGATACCTTTTCCCTCGGTTTGCGGTCATGCCTGTGTGGCTTATTGCGAGCATAAATGTGCTCGTATTCAGTACGATGAGGGGGTGTCAATCCGGTTGCTGAAGCGGGCGGCTGTGGAACATAGCAGCGACTATTCGGTAAGGAATACAAAAACTCCAGCGACCAATAAGAAGGTCGCCATTGTTGGTGCGGGACCTAGCGGTTTAACGGCGGCCTACTACCTGGCCCTTAAGGGGCATGGTGTTACCGTGTTTGATTCATTGCCTGAGCCGGGTGGTATGCTGCGGTATGGCATTCCTGAGTATCGTTTGCCCAATACTGCTCTGGAGAAGGAAATTTTGATGATCAAGGAACAGGGTGTCGAAATACGAACAAATACGCGAATTGACTCTCCTGCGGCATTACTTAAGGAAGAGTTCGATGCCGTCTTAGTAGCCAGTGGCGCCTGGGTTGCCCAGAAGATGGGAATAGACGGTGAAGATTCTACGAATGTTCTGGATGGCCTATCATTTCTAATAGACGTAAATAGGGGGAAACAGACCGCAATCGGCAAGAGAGTTGTCGTTGTCGGTGGAGGCAACACAGCCATCGACGCAGCACGTGCCAGTATTCGACGGGGATCTGATGTGCATTTGCTCTATCGCCGCACGAGGGTAGAAATGCCCGCCAGTGCTGATGAGATCCAAGATGCAATCGAAGAGGGTGTTACGATAGAATTTTTGGCCACTCCTATAAAGGTTGCTCATGACAAAATTGAATGCATCCGTATGAAACTTGGTGAACTGGATGCGGGCGGCAGGCCGCGGCCTGTTCCAGTTGAGGGGAGTGAATATGCAATCGACTGCGATACAGTCATTATAGCGATCGGACAGCTTGCAGATGTTAGATCTTTGGGTCTTTCAGCTAATCAGAATGGTACGGCGCGCGTGGATGAGAATTCTTTGGCCATGTTGCAGAAAGGAATTTTTGCTGCTGGAGATGTCGTGATGGGGCCTGCTTCCATTATAGAAGCCATTGCACAGGGCAGAAGGGCAAGTATTTCTATTGACACCTACCTGGGTGGTGACGGGCTAATTGATACGGAGGAAATGCTTTATAACGATGAAGTGGTTCCGGATTCAGAACCAAGGAGTACGGCCCGGTTAGTTCCCGGTAAGGCGTCTTTAAAGGAGCGTCTATGCAGCTTCGGTGTCACGGAGCAGGGATATGACAAGGAGACTGCCATGAAAGAGGCTTGTCGCTGTTTGTCATGTGATCTGCGTTGTTATACCGTCGAAGTGAACACTTTATTATGCAAAGATTGTGGATACTGTAAAGAAGTATGTACGCTGGGAGTCTTTCAGAAGTCTGATACGTTTAATCCCAGCGGTTATCAGCCAATGATGGCAGAAAACACCGATCGGTGCATTGGATGCCTAAACTGTTTGTATATCTGCCCGGATTTTGCGATTCAGATAAAAGAAAACGATGCTACATAATTAATTTGCCGGTTGGAAAAACTGAAAATCAATATTTGCAAATGTGACTGCATTTCGCATCTGAGTATCACTTACCAGTGTTGTGAGCTAAGGAGTGGAAAGAAAGAGATTACGAAAACGAGTTTACTGAAATTGGGCAAATGACCGTTAGGAATCGAGTGATCATGCCTGCGATGGCGACCCACTTCACCTCTAGTGACTGCATGGTAACCGATCAACTGATAAGCTACTATGCAAAGCGGGCAGAAGGTGAAGTCGGCTTAATCATCATCGAAGGCGCCTGTATCGATAACCCTATGGGAAGAGCCTCCAGGATATCGAGGCCTGCCTCCGGTTCCGAAAAGAGAAACTCTATCGTATCGATATCAAGGACAGAATATCGCGGAGTACACTTGCCGAGGCGAATAAATAATGGGACTGGAGTATGCAAGCTGACTTCTGCCAAATCCTGATTTCCCAAGCAAGATCCCTTTACGCCGATGAAGACTTCGGCGTTGAACTCAAAAACAACCTTCATCTTGGATTTCAAGACTATCGACATTTGTCTTGCTGATATCAATGAGATGTTGTTACATTATTCTGAATGATGAATGGGAGATTGAGGATAAGTAAATCCAAAGACCAGATTGGGAGGAAGACATGAATTTTGACCTCACGGATGAACAGGCCGCCATGGAGCGGGTGGCGAAGAATTTTGCTGAAAAGGAGATCGTTCCTCACATCAAGAGGGAGTCATTCGACCGGGAACTTGTCCGCAGAATGGGAGAAGTCGGACTTTTCGGTTGCGCTTTCCCCGAGGGTATGGGCGGTTCAGCGGCCGGATTCTTAGCCCACGCGGTGGTCTGCGAGCTGATCTCCACCTATGACTCGGGAATGCGGAGCCTCTTCAACCTCCAGGCCATGACCGTTCCCTACACGATAATGGAATGGGGAACCCAGGCGGTTCGCGAAAAATATGTCAATTCCCTCATCACGGCAAAGAAAATTGGTTGTACCTGCTTTTCCGAGCCCAATGCTGGTTCCGACATTGCTGCCATCGAAACAAAGGTGGCCGACCGGCGTGACCACTTCCTGATCAACGGGGCGAAAACCTGGATCTCCAATGGAACCGTCGCCGATTATGCCATCGTCTACTGCAGCTATGACCGGTCGCTCAAACACAACGGACTGTGTGCCATCGTCGTGGAAACCGCTCAGTCTGGATGGCAGGCCCGGGAGATCCAGAAGCTCGGGGACAAGGCTTCGCCCATCGCGGAGGTGTTTCTCGATGATGTCGTTGCACCGAAGGAGAACCTCCTTGGTGAATGGGGCGGCGGGTTCAAGGTGGCCATGACAGCCCTGGACAGAGGAAGGATCAGTGTAGGGAGCGGGGCCGTGGGGCTCTCTCAGGCCTGCCTGAACGCTTCGGTGCGCTATGCCAACGAACGGGTCCAGTTCGGAAAGCCCATCCGGGATTACCAGATGGTCAAACAGCTCATTGCTGACATGGTCGCCTACACCGAGGCGGCGCGTTACATGGTCCGGTGGGGCGCCTGGTTGAACGATCAGGGAAGGCCCTTCACCAGGGAGATCTCAATCGCCAAGTATTTCGCTGGAGAGGCGGCAGTCCGGTCTGCAGGCTGGGCCATGGAAATCCATGGCGGTATGGGATATTCCTTGGAGCTTCCCGTGGAAAAGTATTACCGGGATGCCAAGTTGTACCAGGTAGGCGAGGGGACGGCCAACATCATGCGCCTGCTCATCGCCGACGATGCCCTGGGGATAAAACGGGCCAACCGTCCCCGACTGAAAGTACCTGCTGA